>DASPJG010000568.1:0-2836 GCA_035628755.1 Pyrinomonadaceae bacterium | reverse complement strand
CGCGAACGCGTCCGTCGGCGCGTCGGGCGACATCAGGTTCACCGTCCCCATCACGACCGATACGCAGACCACCGAGGCCACCTTCAACGGCACGATCAGCGGCAACGAAATGCGCGGCACGGTGACGACCGTCGGCACGGGCGCGGGCACGTTCAACGGCACGCGCGCGGGCGGCGGCGCAACGCCCGTGCCGTCGCCGTCGCCGACGCCCGCGACGCCCGCCGAAGGCACGAGGCCGCCGCAGTAGAACAGTAAATCGTGAATCGTAAATCGTAAATAGATAAAACTCAGTTCTTTCTATTCACGATTTACGATTCACGATTCACGGCTTTTTATGGAGCTTAATTATGAGAAAACTTATTTCACTTTTCGTTTTGCTCGCCGTGCTCGTCGCCGCCGGGGGCACTTTCGCGACGCAGGCGCAGCAGCAGCGACGGCGTGAGGGCGCGGCGCGCACCGCGCCGGAGGCCGCCACCGCGACCGAGACGTTGATTCGCAACGCGACCGTCATCACTGTCTCGCGCGGCACGCTCGCCAATTCCGACATCCTGATTCGCAACGGCAAGATCGCGGCTGTCGGTCAGAACCTGAAAGCGGGCGACCGCGCGCGCGTGATCGACGCCAGCGGCAAGTTCGTCATGCCCGGCATCATTGACCCGCACTCGCACTCGATGTCCGACTCGATCAACGAGGGCACGCTTTCCGTCACTTCGATGGTGCGCATCCGCGACATGCTGAACCCGACCGCGCCCAATCTCTACCGCGAACTCGCAGGCGGCGTGACCACGCTCAACATCCTGCACGGCTCGGCCAACACCATCGGCGGGCAGAACGCGGTGGTCAAGATCAAGTATGGCCGCCCGCTCGCCGAGTTCATCTTTCCCGGCGCGCCTCCCGGCATCAAGTTCGCGCTCGGCGAAAACGTCAAGCGCGCGAGTTCGACGGTGCTGCCCGGCCAGACGCGCCGCTACCCCGCGACGCGCATGGGGCAGGAAGAAGTCCTGCGCGACGCCTTCACGCGGGCGCGCAACTACAAGCGCAGTTGGGACGAGCACCGCGCCGCCGTCGCAAGGGGCGACAAGAACCTGATCCCGCCGCGCCGCAACTTGCAACTCGAACCGCTCGTCGAAGTTCTCGAAGGCAAGCGTTTCGTCCACGCGCACTGCTATCGCGCCGACGAGATCATCATGATCTTGAACCTCGCAGACGAGTTCGGCTTCAAGATCAAGACGCTCCAGCACGTGCTCGAAGGCTACAAGGTCGCGCGCGAGATCGCGGCGCACGGCGCGGGCGCGTCGCCCTTCGCTGACAGTTGGGGCTACAAGATCGAAGCCTACGACGCCATCCCCTACAACGTGGCGATCATGATGCGCGCCGGAGTCCTCGTCTCGATCAACTCCGATTCGGACGAGCGCGCGCGCCGCCTGAACATCGACGCGGCGAAGATGATGAAGTACGGCGACCTGACGGAAGAGGAAGCCCTGCGCCTCATCACGATCAACCCGGCCATCCAACTCGGCATACAGGATCGCGTCGGCTCGATTGACGTGGGCAAGGACGCCGACCTCGCCATCTGGACGGCGCATCCCTTCAGCGTCTATTCGCGCGTCGAGACCACTTTCATTGACGGCGACATCTTCTTCGACCGCCAGCAAGACCTCGCGCGCCGCCCCGAATTGCAGCGCGAGCGTGAGGAGTTGATGCGCGCGGAAGTGAACCGCCCGCCCGCCGAAGGCGGCGCGCAGCAACCCGGCGCGCCGCGCCGCCGCCCCACCAATCACCACGACCACGACGATGTTGACAACGGGGAAGGAGATAACCGCCGATGAGCCTGAAATCATTCTCAAACGTCGTCGCACATAGCAGCGTCGCGGCGCGCATCAAGGTCGCGCTCGTCGCGTTGCTGCTTTTGTCCGCCGCCTCGCCGACGCCAGCGCAGCAGGCTTCGAGCACGATGGGGCCGCAGTTCATGTCAGGCACGCCGGGCACGTTCGTCATCCGCAACGCGCGCATCGTCACCGTCTCCGGCGCGGACATCGAGCGCGGCACAATCGTCATCCGCGACGGCAAGATCGCCGCCGTCGGCGCGAGCGTCGCCGTGCCTGCGGGCGCGCAGGAGATAGATGCGAGCGGTCTCTCGGTCTATCCCGGCATGATCGACCTCGGCACTTCGATGGGACTCATCGAGATTCCGCAGGGCGCGAACGCGACCGTGGACGTGGCCGAAGTCGGCGACATGAACCCGAACGCGCAAGCCTTCTACGGCATTAACCCGCACAGCGCGCACGTCGCCGTCACGCGCGTCAACGGCATCACGAGCGTGTTGAGCGCGCCTGCGGGCGGGATTGTTTCCGGGCAGGCCGCCTTCATCAACCTGCTCGGCTCAAGCCCGCAGGAGATGGCAATCGTGCAGGCGGCTGCGCTCGTCGTCAATTACCCGCGCGCTGCCGGGGGCGGCGGCTTCGGCGGCTTCTTCCAGCAGGCGCAAACCAACCCCGCAGAGGCCGCGACAGCGCGCGACCGTCAGGTCGAACAACTACGCAAACTCCTGCGCGACGCCGAAGCCTACGGTCGCGCGATGGACGCGGCGAACAGCGACCGCAACCTCCCGCGCCCCGACGCCGATGTCGTGCTGGCCTCGCTCGTGCCTTACGTGCGCGGCGAGCGTCCGGTCGTCTTCCGCGCCGACCGCGAGGCGGAGATGCGCGGCGTCGTCCGTTTCAGCGAGGAGATGAAACTCAAGCCCATCATCCTCGGCGGCAACGACGCATGGAAGATCGCTTCGTTCCTCAAAGAGCATAACGTCCCGGTCATCCTCAACGGCCTCTTCGATCTG
>DASPJG010000567.1:0-10951 GCA_035628755.1 Pyrinomonadaceae bacterium | reverse complement strand
GACCCGCGCTCCATGCACGCGCGCGCCATCCTCATAGACATGCACGCCGACACCGTGCAGCGCATGATCGATGAAGGCGCGGACATCAACACGCGACTGGCCGACGGCCACCTCGATGCCCCGCGCATGAAGGAAGGCGGTCTCGACGCGCAGTTCTTCTCCATCTGGGTTGAGCCGCAATTCTTCGGCGGGGGCGGGAAGTCTGCCGTCGAGCGCGCAGACAAACAGATCGCCGCCGTGCGCGCGCTCGCCGAAGAGCACCCGGAGACTTGGGAACTGGCGACCACCGCCTCGGACATTCGACGCATCGCCGCCGCCGGGCGACTCGCCGCGCTGATGGGGCTTGAGGGCGGTTATGCGATTGATGAGCGGTTGGAGAACGTGGAGAAATATTATCGCCTCGGCGCGCGCTACATGTCGCCCGCGTGGTCGGTGTCTCTGAGTTGGGCTGGTTCTTCGGGCGACGAGGTGGGGCAGACGCGCGGCCTGAACGAGTTCGGACGCGCGGTGGTCGGCGAGATGAACCGCCTCGGCATCATGGTTGACGTGTCGCACGTCTCCGACCAGACTTTCTGGGACATCATCGAGACCTCCACGAAGCCCGTTATCGCCACCCACTCCGGCGTCCGCGCCATCGTCAACGTCCCGCGCAACCTGACCGACGATCAACTGCGCGCGCTCGCACGCACGGGCGGCCTCTGCGCCGTCGTTTTCTACCCGCGCTTCATCGAGCCGGGCTGGCAGGAGGCGCAGGCGCGCGTGGACGCGGAGATCGCGCCGCTCGTCGCCGCCGCTTCGCGCACGGCCAAAGGCACGCCCGCGCAGAAGAAACTGGCGCGCGACCGCGTGCGCGAACGCGAGTACGCACGGCGTCTGCCGCCGGTCTCCGTCGCACGCGTCGTTGACCACATTGATTACATCGTCAAACTCGTCGGCGTGGATCACGTCGGCGTCGGCTCTGACTTCGACGGCATTCAGGCCGTCCCGCACGACCTCTCGACGGCTGCCGACTTCCCGAACCTGACCGCCGAACTGCTCAGGCGCGGTTATTCGGAAACCGACATCGAAAAGATACTCGGCGGCAACATGCTCCGCGTGATGGAAGAAGTGGAACGCACGGGCGGGTCGGCAGGGAGCGCCGGGAAGTAGCATGGCCTCGCAAGTCCAAGAGAAAATCTCGCGCGCAGAGGCGCAGACGCCGCGCATCGGGTTTCATGCGCCTGTGGCGGGCGGCTTGCAGAACGCCTTACTGAAAGCCAAGTCGCTTCGCTGCGACACGGTGCAAATCTTTTCGCGCAACCCGCGCGGCTGGAAGGCCAAAGAGTTGACGGGCGAAGAGGTGGAAACTTTCAAGCGCGTCCGGCGCGAGACGGAGATCGCGCCCGTCGTCATTCACGCCAACTACCTCATCAACCTCGCCGCCGCAGATGAAGTTATCCGCGAGAAATCCGTCGCCTCGTTTCGCGAAGAGGTCGAGCGCGGTCTGGTGCTCGGCGCGGATTATCTGGTCGTGCATCCGGGCAGCGCGCGCGGCGCGTGCGAGACGGACGCCGTGCGCACCTGCGCCGACAGTTTACGCGCCGCTTGCGACGGCCTCGATCTCTCCCGGTTTCGCGTGCTGCTCGAAAACACGGCGGGGCAGGGCGCGTGCATCGGCCATCGCTTCGAGCACCTGCGCGACATCATCGCCGCCTGCCCCGATTTGAACCTCGGCGTCTGCTTCGACACCGCCCACGCCTTCACCGCCGGTTACGACATCCGCGCCGAAGACGGGCTCTCGGCCACCTTCGACGCGCTCGAACGTAACATTGGCACGGAGCACGTCCGCGCCGTCCACTTCAACGACTCGAAGGCCGATTACAACTCGCGCGTTGACCGCCACTGGCACATCGGCCTCGGCCACATTGGCCGCGATGCTCTCGCGCGCGTCGCCGCGCATCCCAAACTCGCGCACGCCGCCTTCATTCTCGAAACGCCGCAGGACATGTCCGGCGACGACGAGAGCAACCTCGCCGCGCTCCGGTCGTTTATCGCGGCGCGCGGCGCAGGAATCACGGAGGGCCGCGCAAATCTCACGGATGGCGGCGCAGGCGATTGCTTCGAGTGAGCGGGTGAGGGCGGCGTCGCCGTCGAGGGCTTGACCAAAAGATTGACAACGGGCGCGCCCTTCGGGTTAACATAGGCGCGCTTGAGTTTCAACAGGTCGGAATTCAGATGAGTATCTTTCACCCGCCAACCAAACTCCTCCTTACGGTGCCGCTCGGCGACCGCGCCTGATAGTGTGCGCGGGCAGGTTCGACGCGGCGAAACTTCACCACAGCGACCAATCAAAGCATCTATGAGCCGGAGGCGGAAGCCCTTGCTGAGGTTTCGCGCGCGTCCGGTGTGTGAGGTAGTGTAAGAAGGAAGAGTGTGACTTATGGACGAAAAATATTTCCCGGAAAAAATCGAAGAGAAGTGGCAGCGCGTGTGGGCGGAGACGGGCGCATTCGAGGTCGAACCCGACGACGCGCGGCCAAAGTTTTTTTGTTTGGAGATGCTGCCCTACCCGTCCGGCTTTCTGCACATGGGGCACGTGCGCAACTATTCCATCGGCGACGCGCTGGCGTGGCAGAAGCGACTGCAAGGCTTCAACGTGCTGCACCCGATTGGCTGGGACAGCTTCGGGCAGCCCGCCGAACAGGCCGCGATCAAACGCGGGGTGCAGCCGCGCGAGTGGACGGAAGAGAACATCGCGCACATGCGCGGGCAGTTCAAACGTCTCGGCATCAGCTTCGACTGGCGGCGCGAGATGGCGGCGCACCGGCCAAATTATTACAAGTGGGATCAATGGTTTTTCCTGAAGATGCTGGAGCGCGGTTTGATCTACCGCCGCACGTCGCCGATCAACTGGTGTCCGAAGGAAGAGACGGTGTTGTCGAACGAGCAATCGTCGGGCGGCGTGTGCTGGCGTTGCGGGGCGGCGGTGGAGAAGCGCGATCTGGAACAGTGGTTCATCCGCACGACCGAGTATGCCGAAGCGCTGCTCGCCGACATGAGCGAGATCGAAGCGGGCTGGCCGGAGCGCGTGCTGACGATGCAGCGCAACTGGATCGGGCAGAGCACCGGCGCGTATGTGGATTTCCAGATCAAGGACAGCGACGCGAAAGTGCGCGTCTTCACCACGCGCATTGACACCATCTACGGCGCGACGGCCATCGTCGTCGCCGCCGAGCACCCGCTGCTGAATGAACTGGAAGAGTCGCCGCTGAAAGAGCGCGTGACGGCGTTCGCCGAGCGCGTGAAAGCGGAGCGTGCGAGTCGCGCGGCGAGCGCGCCGGGCGAGGAAGAAGAGAAGGCGGGCGTTAACACTGGCCTGTTCGCCATCAACCCGTTCAGCGGCGAGCAGATGCCGGTGTGGGTGGCGAACTACGTGTTGATCGAGTACGGCGCGGGCGCGGTGATGGCCGTCCCGGCGCACGACGAGCGCGACTTCGAGTTTGCGCAGAAATACTCTCTGCCCGTCCGCCGCGTCATCGAACGCGTCTCGCACGAGCAGGAGTCAATGCCGCACAACGAGGCGTCGGGGCTGGATCAATCCGCTGCGATGCCGCACGCCTTCACGGACTACGGCATCCTCGTCAACTCCGCGCAGTGGGGCGGCAAACTGTCGCACGACGCGATGCGCGAGATGGCGGCTTACGCCGAGGAGAAAGGTTTCGGCGGCGGCGCGGTCACGTATCGCCTGCGCGATTGGGGCATCTCGCGCCAGCGTTTCTGGGGCGCGCCGATCCCTATCATCTACTGCGACGATTGCGGCATCGTGCCTGTGCCGGAAGAGGACTTGCCGATCCTGTTGCCGGAGCGCGCGGAGTTTACGGGGGCGGGCAAGTCGCCGCTGGCAGCCGTCGAAGAGTTCGTCAAAACGTCCTGCCCGAAGTGCGGGCGCGCGGCGCGGCGCGAGACGGACACGATGGACACGTTCGTGGATTCCTCGTGGTACTTCTTCCGCTACTGCGATCCCGGCAACGACGCCGCGCCCTTCGACAAGGCGCGCGCCGCCTACTGGACTCCGGTTGACCAGTACATCGGCGGCATCGAGCATGCCGTGATGCACCTGCTCTACACGCGCTTCTGGACGAAGATGATGCGCGACATCGGGCTGGTGACCTTCAACGAGCCGGTGCGGAATTTGTTGACGCAGGGAATGGTGACGAACGTCGTCGAGGGCACGGGCGAGTGGAAGGCGATGTCGAAATCGCTCGGCAACGGCGTTGACCCGGACGAGATGATCGAGGCTTACGGAGCGGATGCCGTGCGCCTGTTCATCATGTTCGCCGCGCCGCCCGAAAACGAGTTGCGCTGGCTGGAGACGGGCATCGAGGGCGCGGTGCGCTTCCTGCGCCGCGTCTACAATTTCGTCTGGCGTTGGCGCGAACATGTGGCGGACGCACCGCGCATCGCCTCGGACGCCGGAGAATTCACGGACGCCGCGCGCGCCCTGCGCCGCAAGACGCACCAGACCATCGCGCGCATCACGCAGGACTTCTCGGAGTTGCACTTCAACACGAGCATCGCGGCCTTAATGGAGTTGTCGAACGCGCTCGGCGACTTTGACCGCGCGCCCGAGACGGCCACCGCAGCGGACAGGTTCGCGGTGCGCGAGGCGTTGGAGGCGTTGGTGCTGATGCTCGCGCCGTTCACGCCGCATGTCTCGGAGGAGATGTGGGAATCGCTGGGGCATGCGGGCGGGCTGCTCGCAAGCGGCGCGCGCTGGCCTGTGGCCGACGCGGAACTGGCGCGCAAAGAAGCTCTGGAAATCCCCGTGCAGATCAACGGCAAACTGCGCGGGCGCATACAGGCCACGCCCGACACCTCCGAAACCGAACTGCGCGAGGCCGCGCTCGCCGATGAAAAAGTGCGCGCGCACATGGAAGGCCGACAGGTAGTCAAAGTGATCGTCGTGCCGCAACGGCTGGTCAACATCGTGGTCAGGTAAAGCCGTCCGTTGTCAGTCGTCCGTTAGTCGGTTGTCCGTTAGTCAGTTGTCGGGCTGAATCTTCAGCCGCTGACGCACGAAGCACAAAACAACGGACAACTGGCAACGGACGACTGACAAATTCCCCTCCATGCTTTAGTCTATGAATTATCGAACGGTGATTCTGTCAACCCGAAGGAAGTTATTTTCGCATGACCTCTGAGCAACCGGCGCGCGCGCCGGAGAAGAAAATCTGGACGGGCGCGCGCCTCGCATCATTCGCGCTCGTGTTCTCGCTGCTGGCCGTGGCGTTGTCTTCGGGCTGTGGCCCGACTGATAGCTCGCGCGACGGCAGCAAGGTCGCCGCGTCGCCGACGCCCGCGTCTGCCGCCGCGTCGCCGCGCAAACCCGCTCAGCAACCGTCGTCCGCGCGGACGACGCCAACGCCGCTGCCCGACGAACTGCTCAACGCCACGATGACCACGCTCGACGGGAAGTCGTTGAAGTTGTCCGACCTGAAAGGCAAGGTCGTGGTGCTGAATTTGTGGGCGACGTGGTGCGGGCCGTGCCGCCGGGAGATTCCCGATTTCATCAAGATACAGGAAGACTACAAGGAGCGCGGCGTCGAGGTGCTCGGCATCACGTCGGAGGACGAGCGCAACACGGCGGAGTCGGTCGTGGAATTCGTCAAGGATTTCGAGATCAATTACAAGGTCGTGTGGGTTGACGCGAAAGGGTGGGAGGCTCTCCTCGCGCCGCGCTACGCCATCCCGCAAACCTACGTGCTCGGGACGGACGGAAACCTGATCGACAAGTTCGTCGGCTACAGCCCGCAGGTGGCGACGATGGTGCGCGACATCGCAGATCAGGCTCTCGGCGGCCAGACGCCGGGCGGGCGCACGGACGAGACGGCGAAATAAGCGACACGGGCAGGTAAAAGTTTAAGAGCGGAGGCAGCCATGCACACTTAAACGCGTGCGGCTGCCTCCGCTCTTTTCCGGCTACCGGCTTTTAAAATTTTGCGAAACGAAAATTGCGCCGCCTACGCGTCGCCGCTTCCCGCCTCGTCGGCCTGCTGCTGTTGCTGTCGCTCCTGTTCCAACTCGCGTTGGCCTTCGTCCTGAAGTTTGCGCCCTTCGCGTTCGAGTTCCTTATCCTGCAACCCCTGCGCGACGCTTTCTTTGGCGCGGCCTTCCGCGATCTTCATCTCGGCTTGAACCCGCCCCTCCACTTCGTCCATCGCGGCGGGTTCGCCCGTCTCCTCCTGCGTCGTCACCTTGTCCGGGTCAATTGACATCTGAAAACCACCTCCTCGTAAGCACGTCTGATGTGAAAAATTATTCCGGGCATCGTCTCACTGTTGGCGCGGCGCGGTCAAATGGCCGCCTGTAAAGCGCCGCCGGAAAATATTTTTCACGGGGGCTTGACTCTGTAGCTGGCTACAGGGTTTACAATGTAGCCATGTTGAAAACAGCACGACAATTTGAGCGGAGAATTGAGGGGCGCACCTTGCGGATCGGCGAGGTGGCCGTGGCGACGGGAATCAGCGTCGAGGCGTTGCGCTTCTACGAGCGGCGCGGCCTGCTCGGTCGCCCCGCGCGCACGGCCTCCGGTTATCGCGCTTACGACGAAGCGGTGCTCGAACGCCTCGCCTTCATCAAGCGCGCGCAATCAATCGGCTTCTCGCTCGACGAGATCGCGGAGATTCTGGAGATGCGCGGGCGCGGCCAAGCGCCTTGCGTCGAGGTGCGCGAAGCGGCGCGGCGCAAACTGGCGGAACTCGACGCGCGCCTGCGCGAACTGCGCCGCTACCGCAACGAACTGGCGCGCACGCTGGCCGACTGGGACGAGCGCGGCATCGAGGAAGGTCAATTCTGCGGCCTCATCGAGCACAGCCACGTCCACGCGCCCGCCGCGGCGGCCACCCACGCGCCCGCGCGCAGGAAGACGAACAAGGGAGGACGAAAATGAGCACGACCATCAACACAGCGCCGGCCACCGATGATGCGCCCGGCGGCGCAGCCACCGGCGCGGCTGGTGGTTCGCGCGGCGGCGATCAGGCTGCCGCGCACGACAAAGCGGGCGCGCACTTCAACTCCGGCACGGACAATATCGAGCGCGTTGATTTGTCGCTCACGGGCATGACCTGCAACGCCTGCGCGCGTCGCATCGAGCGCAGGCTGACGAACGCGGAGGGCGTGCGGAGCGCGAACGTCAACTTCGCAACAGCGCGCGCCCGCGTCGAGTACGACCCGCGTGCGACCGCGCCGCCGCGCTTGATCGGAACGGTCGAAGAGATCGGCTACGGCGCGAGCGACGCAGGGGAAGAAGGAGCGTCGGAGAGAGAGCAGGAAGCCGTGCGCGAGGAGCAGGCGCAACTGCGCCGCCGCTTCCTCGTGGCCGCCGTGCTCTCCGCGCCCGTCCTCGTCGTTGCGATGTCGCACGGGCGCATCGCGCTGTTCGATGTCGCGTGGATCAACTGGGCGCAACTTGTCCTGACGCTGCCCGTCGTCTTCTACAGCGGGTGGCCTTTCTATCAGGGCGCGTGGACTGCGCTCAAACATCGCGCGGCAGACATGAACACGCTCATCGCGACGGGCACGGGCGCGGCCTTCATCTATTCGCTGGTCGTGACAATCGCGCCCGAACTCGTCGTCGCGGATCATACGGCGGCGGAGATGCCGGGCATGAGCGGCGGCGGAATGAACGCCGCGCCCGTCTACTTCGAGGCGGCGAGCGTGATCATCGCGCTCATCCTCCTCGGGCGTCTGCTCGAAGCGCGCGCGCGGGGCAAAACTTCCGACGCGATCAAACGCCTGTTGGGACTCCAACCGCGCACGGCACGCGTCGTCCGCGCAGACGGCAGGGAAATTGATGTTCCCGTCGAAGAAGTCGCGGTCGGCGACGTGTTAGTCGTGCGTCCGGGCGAGCGCATTCCCGTTGACGGCGTAGTCACAGAGGGCGCATCGGCGGTGAACGAGGCAATGCTGACGGGCGAGAGCATGCCCGTCGAAAAGAGTGCGGGCGCAGAGGTGATCGGCGCGACGATCAACGGGACGGGGAGCTTTAAATTTCGCGCCACGAAGATTGGCCGCGAGACCGTCTTGCAGCAGATCGTGAGGATGGTGGAACAGGCGCAGGGGCAACGCGCGCCCATCGCCCGGCTCGCAGATGTCGTGAGCGGTTACTTTACGCCTATCGTGATCTGCATCGCGATTGCGGCGTTCGTCGTGTGGTTTATCGCCGCGCCCGTGGAGTCGCGTTTGAGTTACGCGCTCGTCAGTTTCGTCTCGGTATTGATCATCGCGTGCCCGTGCGCGCTGGGGCTGGCGACGCCGACCGCCGTGATGGTGGGGACGGGGCGCGGCGCGGAGCACGGCATCCTCGTCAAAGGCGGCGAGGCTCTGGAGACGGCGCATCGCCTGACGACCATCGTGCTCGACAAGACGGGCACGATCACGAAAGGGCAGCCCGCCGTGACGGACGTGCTGGCCGCGGGCGGTTTTGAAGAGGACGAACTGCTGCGCCTCGCCGCCTCCGCCGAGCGCGGCAGCGAGCACCCGCTGGGCGAGGCGATTGTGCGGCGCGCACAGGAGCGCGGGCTCGCGCTCGCAAACGCCACGGCCTTCAACGCGCGCGCGGGGCATGGCATCGAGGCGGAAGTCGAGGGGCGGCGCGTGTTGCTCGGCAATCTCAGGTTGATGACCGAGCGCGGCGTCGAGTTGGCGGATTTACCGGAGCGCGCAGCCGTGTTGACGGAGGCGGGACGGACAGCCGTGTATGTCGCCGTGGACGGCGTGGCGGCGGGCGCGCTCGCCGTGGCCGACGAGATCAAGGCAGACTCGAAGGCGGCGGTCGGCGCGTTGCAGCAGTTGGGATTGGAAGTCGTGATGCTGACGGGAGACAACCGGCGGACGGCGGAAGCGGTGGCGCGCGAGGTCGGCATCGAGCGCGTGCTGGCCGAAGTGTTGCCGGAGGGCAAGGCGGCTGAAGTGAGAAAGTTGCAGGCCGAAGGACGGCGCGTGGCGATGGTGGGCGACGGCATCAACGATGCGCCTGCGCTCGCCGCAGCCGACACGGGCATCGCCATCGGCACGGGCACGGACGTTGCCATCGAAGCCTCGGACATCACTTTGATCCGTGGAAGCCTGCACGGCGTGGTGACGGCCATCGCGCTGTCGCGGCAGACGATCAAAGTGATCAGGCAGAATTTGTTCTGGGCGTTTGTCTACAACACGCTCGGCATCCCACTCGCGGCGGGCGCGCTCTACCCGTTCACGGGATGGCTGCTCTCGCCCGTCGTGGCGAGCGCGGCGATGGCGCTCTCGTCCGTCTCCGTCGTCGCCAACAGCCTGCGGCTCAGACGCTTTCGCCTGCCGGCTGGAGCGGCAGGGAAACAGGGAGAACTCTGATGGATACGTCGGAAATTATTGTGCTGGCGGCGGGCGTCGGTTTGATCGCCTTCGTGCTCTGGTACTTCTTCGCGGGCGAGGGCGTGCGCGCGGCGGCAAGCGTGACGACGACGGGCGCGCAACGTCTGCGCGTGCTGGTCAAGAGCGGCTACACGCCGGACGTGATCGTCGTGAAACGCGGCGCGCCCGTCGAACTCGACTTTTATCGAGACGAAACCAACTCCTGCACCGAGCAGGTCGTCTTCGGCGACTTCGGAATCAGCCGCATGCTGCCCGCGTTCAAGACTACGCGGATCGGGTTCACGCCGGAGCGCGCGGGCACGTTTACGTTCAACTGCGGCATGAACATGGTGCGCGGCAAGTTGATCGTGGAAGATTAAAGCGGCTCTCTCATTTCAGGCGGCGTGTTTTCGGGTCGCGGCAAGTTGGCGCGCCGGAGAGCGTCCGTGCTAAATTGACGGCAACCGGAAGGTTGAAAGCGGGCATCGAAAGCCCTTGCGACTTTATGCGACGATTAGCTCTCATCTTCGGCATGTTTCTCACGCTCTCCGCGGGCGTGTGGAGCAGCGCGTCGGCTGCCGCCTTCGCGTCGTGCATGCACGACGCGAGCGCGATGCCCGCGCCTGACGAGCACGATTGCTGCCGCGCGCAAATCGGCGAGCCGGACGCGCCTCATGCCGCGCCGGGGGAAACTTCACACGGCGATGCCGCGCACGAAAATTCAACCACAGATAATCAAGCGCAGGAATCGCACGCCGGGACGGACTGCGCGGGCGCGGCTGCTTCTACGGCGCGTGAAACCGGCGTTGTGGCGATGAGCGAACGCGGCCTGTCATGCGCCGAATGTTGCGTGGGCGGCTCAGGCCAAACTCCTGCGACGGCAGCGGTCGTTGCGCCGGAACAGAACAAGATCAAGCGCGACGCCGGGAGTGCTTCCGCGCGCGAGCGTGATGCGTTCCCGCCCGCGTCGTCACCCGTTTCGCACCTCGCGCCCTCGCAGCACGCGCCGCCCGCGCACCCCGAACGCCGCCACGTCCTGATCGGCGTCTTTCTCATCTAATGTCTCTCGAACGTTTCCGCCCTCTCTCGCGCCCGCGCGAAAGTTGGCCGGAAGCACACACCCTGTCCCCACGTCAATCCAACATAATTGATCGGATACGCGGCGCGAGCGGCATTTGCCTCCCGCCTCAAACCCATAGGGCTTTTTGAGAGATTAGACATGCGTTTATTAAAACTTTTGCACAGCAGCCTGCGCGCGCAACTGCGCCTGCTCGGGATCATGGTCGCGCTCGTTGCCGCGAGCGCGGGCGCGGAAGCGCAACACGACCAGCACGGCGGCCACGCAGGACACACCGCGCCGAAGAAGGCCGCACCAAAGAAAACCGCACCGAAGAAGGCCGCGCCGAGAAGGGCTGCGCCCAAACGGACGCCCGCGCCGCGCAGGCGGGCGCAACGCGCACCCGTGCGTCAGCCTTCCGCTACGCAGCCCACGCCGCCCGCAGGCCATGACACGCACGGCACGCACGATCATACGGCGCAGCCAGCCGTCTCGCCCGCGTTGCCGGAGACACCTGCAACGCCC
>DASPJG010000566.1:0-3668 GCA_035628755.1 Pyrinomonadaceae bacterium | reverse complement strand
GTTGGCGCCGATGCGGATGATGCCGCTCTCGTCGAGATCGCGGAGGAACGTCTCGGAGACGTTGGGAATGTCGCGGGTGATTTCCTCCGGTCCCAGCTTGGTGTCGCGCGACTCGATCTCGAACTCCTCGATGTGGATGGAGGTGTAGTAGTCCTCCTTGACCATCTTCTCGGAGACGAGGATGGCGTCCTCGAAGTTGTAGCCGCGCCACGGCATGAAGGCGACGAGCACGTTGCGTCCGAGGGCGAGTTCGCCCTTGTCCGTGCAAGGCCCGTCGGCGATGACCTGCCCCTTGTCAACGCGCTCGCCGATATTGACGATGGGTCGCTGGTTGATGCAGGTGTTCTGGTTCGAACGCTTGAACTTGGTGAGCGTGTAGATGTCCGCCGTCACCTCGCGCGAGATCGTGCCGTCAACGTTGTGGTCGGCTTTCACGATGATACGCTCGGAGTCAACGTAATCAACCACGCCGTCGCGCCGCGCGGCGACGACCGCGCCGGAGTCGCGCGCCGTGACGCGCTCCATGCCCGTGCCGATGTAGGGAGCTTCGGCGCGCAGGAGCGGCACCGACTGGCGTTGCATGTTCGACCCCATCAGCGCGCGGTTCGCGTCGTCGTTCTCAAGGAACGGGATGAGCGAGGCGGCGACGGAAACGAGTTGCTTCGGCGAAACGTCAACGTAGATCAACTCGTCGCGCATGGCGACGACGAACTCGCCCGCTTTGCGCGCGGCGTTGCGCTCGTTGATGATGTTGCCGTCGGCGTCGAGTTCGATGTTGGCCTGTCCGACGACGTACTTATCTTCTTCCCACGCCGTCAGGTAGAACGGATACGGCTCGTAGTCGGCCTTTTTGCCGTCCGCGCCGACGCGCTTGTTGGCCTTTTCGATGTCCTCTTGCAAGATGTGGTCGCCCGGCTTGTACTTCGTGTCGCCGCCGTTGATGACGCGCACGTATTCGACGACGCGCCCGTTCTCCACCTTGCGGTAGGGCGATTCGATGAAGCCGAACTCGTTGATGCGCGCGAAGCACGAGAGGCTTGAGATGAGGCCGATGTTCGGCCCTTCAGGCGTCTCAATCGGGCAGATACGCCCGTAGTGCGTCGGGTGCACGTCGCGCACCTCGAAGCCCGCGCGCTCGCGCGAAAGGCCGCCCGGCCCGAGCGCGGAGAGGCGACGCTTGTGCGTGATCTCCGAGAGCGGATTCGTCTGATCCATGAACTGCGAGAGTTGCGACGACCCGAAGAACTCGCGCACAGCCGCCGTAACGGGTTTCGCGTTGATCAGGTCGCGCGGCATCGTCGTCTGCATCTCCTGCTGGATCGACATCTTCTCTTTGATGGCGCGCTCCATGCGCACCAGCCCGATGCGGAACTGGTTCTCAAGCAGTTCGCCGACGGCGCGCACGCGACGATTGCCGAGATGGTCAATGTCGTCCGCGATGAACTCGCCCGGGTTGCGCCGCATCTTCAGAAGGTAGGAGATCACCTGCACGAAGTCGCTGGCCGAAAGCAGCGGGTCGGCGATGCGGTCGCGCTCGGGTCGCCCCATCTTGATGTTGAACTTCAGGCGACCGACGCGAGAGAGATCGAACTTGCGGTCGTCGAAAAACATGCCCTCGAACAGGCGGTACGAAGTCTGCACCGTCGGCGGGTCGCCGGGGCGCATCTTGCGGTAGATTTCCAGTAGCGCATCAACCGGCTTGTTGATCACATCTTTCTTGAGCGTCAGCGACAACACCGAGCCGAGATCGTCGCGCTCGGGGAAGAAGACGGAGAAAGTCTGCACGCCGGACTCGGCGATCTCCTGCAACTTCGCGGGGTTGATTTCGGTGTTCGCTTCGAGGAGCACCTCGCCCGTCTCCATGTTCACCACGTCGGCGATGGCATACGCGCCCTCGAACTGCTGCGTGTCAACTTCGACTTCCTTGACGTGGCCTTTGCGCAAATCGCGTAAGGCGGAGGCGGTCACTTTCTTGCCCGCACGCGTCACCGGTTCGGCGTGGCCGCGCACCTTGAGGTCGTTGTCAACCTTCATGCCGACGAGATTGCTCGCGCCCTCTTCCGAGACCTGCACGAAGAGCCGCCCGCCTTCGACGCGCACTTCGTCCACCGTGTAGAAGGCGCGCAGGATGTCCTCGTCCGAGTAGCCCGCGTTCTTCACGGCTTCTTCCAGTTGGCCGTCCGTGTGAAACGCCTTCGGGTCAAACTGCGGGTTCAGCCAGATGCCGAGCGCGCGCAGGAAGATCGAAGCGAGAAACTTGCGCTTGCGGTCAATGCGCACGTAGAGCAGGTTCTTCTGGTCGTACTCGAACTCGACCCACGAGCCGCGATACGGAATCACCTTCGCGAGATAGACGGGCGTCTTCTCGAAGAAGACGCCGGGCGAGCGGTGTAACTGCGAGACGATGACGCGCTCCGTGCCGTTGATGATGAACGTGCCGTTGTCGGTCATCAAGGGGATTTCGCCGAAGAAGACCTCTTCCTCCTTGATGTCGCGGATGGACTTCGCGCCCGTCTCCTGATCAACGTCGAAGACGGTCAGGCGAATCTTCACCTTGAGCGGCACGCTGTAGGTCATGCCGCGCTCTTGGCATTCCTGCTGGTCGTGCTTGTGCTTGAGGCCGACGGGTTCGCCGCAGTTGTCGCACAGTTGCGGGCGCACGGCGTTAAACGTGCCGCAGTTGTGGCAGAGCGATTCGCCGGGCACGAGCGGGTCAACTTTGACGAGCGTGCCGCAGTTCTTACAATTGGCGCGCAGGTAGCGCAGCCCTTCGAGGCGACCGCATTTACACTGCCAGTTGCCGATGTGATATTCGACGAAATCCAGTTCCGCCGTCCCGCGAAAATCCGAGATCGGGAAAACCGAGCGGAAGACGGCCTGCAAGCCGGTCGGCTCGCGCTCTTCCGACAGCAAGTCCATCTGGAGAAAACGGTTGTAGGAATCGCGCTGAATCTCGATCAAATTCGGGATGCGCGCCGCCGTCTTGATCTTCGAGAAGTCGTGACGGGTGGGCGGCTGGCTCAGGCGGCGACCGTGGCCGCTCGTGCTCGCTTGAAGCGGATTTGCAGACATCTTTATTATTCCTTTACTGACAAATGAAGGGTGGCCGGTGACAAGTCAGAACAGCTCCGGGGTTTTCTGCCTTATCACTCACCACCCGTCATTTTTTGCCCTTTTCGATAGAGACGACAAAACGCAGCCAGAGCGCACAAGTCTCTGACCGCTTCGATAAACATTTAGCGGTTGTTTTTTCTCAAACTGACTGTGAGAGTATCGCCAACGCCTCAATACTCCCCTACCTTAGCCGCTCGACGGCTCGACTGTCAAGAATAGCGGTGAATCGTGAACCGTAAATCGTGAATAGAAAGCGGCGGGCTTAATCTATTCACGATTTACGATCCGCCATTCACGAGCTTATTTCACTTCGACGGTTGCGCCAGCGTCCGCCAGTTTCGCGCGGATCGCTTCGGCCTCATCCTTCGAGACGCCTTCCTTGACGGCCTTCGGAGCGGCTTCAACCAAGTCCTTGGCCTCTTTCAGTCCGAGCGCAGTGATCTCGCGGACGACCTTGATGACATTGATCTTGTTGCCGCCAGCGGCCTGCAAGATCACGTCAAACTCGGTTTTCTCTTCCGCCGCCGGAGCCGCTTCGCCGCCGCCAGCCGCCG
>DASPJG010000565.1:0-8239 GCA_035628755.1 Pyrinomonadaceae bacterium | reverse complement strand
GGCGACCACGTTACGCACCCTTACTTTATTGGCAATTGCCAATAAAGGCAAGTCTAAAACGTCGTTCGACCTATCAGGAGGCAACTCCTGATGGGTACGTATCCGCGTCTCAAGCAAAAACGATTGCCGGAAAAACTACGGGCGATTCGTGATGCGTTCGGCATCTCTCAGAGTGAACTGCTCAAGCGTTTAGGCGCGGAGGATTTGATTGCGTATAACAGGATTTCTGAGTTTGAATCGGGTAAGCGTGAGCCACCGTTGCTGATACTCCTAAAATACGCGCGGGCGGCGAACGTCAGCACAGACGTTTTGATTGACGATGAACTAGACCTACCCTCCAAACTCCCCGCTAAGCTGAAACACTCTCGGCGTTGATCTTGAATCACTATCTAAGTTGACATTAGGATACTATCAGCCAAAGTCGTGCAGGTTGCCGAAGGCTAAAGCTGAAAGTTCAAAGGCGGGTAAGAAAGGCAGAGAGGGTAGCTAATGAGAAGAGAAGAGATTGTCAATGGGGTGAACGAGGTTATTAGTGCACTTGAAGGTAGTGGATTACCAACAAACATAAGAAGACCTATCGGCAAAGAGATCAGCCCAGAAATAGTGGTAAAAATTCTTGCGTCCCTCCGACATTACACGATATCGGCAAGTAATTTTAGCAACGCCGCCAGACAGTTAGTCAATATTCTAGGTTTGGAGTACTTAGAAAGTGCTGAGATGTGGGTTGAAATACTAGTAGCCAGTGACAAAGCCAGGAATATTGTCTTTGAGGTGCGTAACGATATGGTTTTTGCTACAGAGTTTCTTCCTAGAATAGCCCACTTAGTCAAGCCTCAGTCACTAGGTTTGATTGATAAAGGCACAGATGAAACAGGCTCTAAGTACAATGATAGAGATATTCTTTCAATCATCATCATCGAAGAAGGCGACAAAGTTTCCAGCCCCGAACGGCTAATCGAAGTGCTTGAAAGTATCAACACGTTGTATCGGGTATGCGCTACAATGTTAGGCATCCCCCCCGAAGGCCTAAGTGTAATTGGTTGCGATTCAGGAAGTGATAAATCTTTTGATTTTTTAGGTGCGGCTAAAGTTATTGAGTGCCTGAAAGAGTTTATTCTTTCCATGTGGGACAGAGTTGTTTTTTTTAGAGAGAAACAACTGGAAGAACGAATTGAGTTAGTAAATAAATCACTTCCAGTTTATGAACGCATAGCAGAATTAGTAACAGAGAAAAAGCTAGAACCGGAGATGGGAGAGATTCTCAGAAGAAAAATATTTGAGGGAACGAGCAAGTTTATAAAAGCTGGCGTGACCATACCGGAGATTGAAAAGGTATCTATTCAGCCGCCACGCGCTTTAATGGCACCTGAGCCTAAACTATTAGTGAGTGCCCCCGAAGATGCTCTAGGTGTTGAGCAAGATAATTCGCCTACAGAAGGTTCTTCTTCAAAGAATGCTGAGGAGCTGAGTAAGGCAAATGTTAAAGGTCTGTCAGATGAGGAGCAAATGATCCTTATGAATTTACTGAAAAAAGTTCAGCAAGAAGATAAGGTAAGTACATCAGAAGGCGACGACACTGAATATGATGTGCAAGCTGAGCGATAGGTTTGTATTCGTCCAACCCTCCCCCGCAATAACACCACACTCTCTTCCGGCTTTCATGTCCAGATAGAAGGGGCGACGCTTTAATCAGGCGTCGCCTTTTTTATTGACACTCCCGCCGCGCGCTTATATCTTCCCCGCGCTATGTCGCTTTCGTAATCCTCACGTTCATTATTCGTAGGTCAAACAATATCGCTAGTGGCAATCTAATGAGCGTTAGATTTCTCTGAGAGCCGCAAAATTTATAGCCAACAGATTGGAGAAATAGAATCATGCTCTACACATTAGCCCAAGCCAAAGACCCTCAATCTTTAGTTGATCTTGTAAATGGATTAATAAAGAAAGGATACAAACCGCATGGCAGTTTGTGTGTCATCGGCGAGGTTAGCCCGTATCTCGATAATTGCATGTACGTGCAAGCAATGGTGAAGAGATTCGAAGAGAATAAAGATGCCAATGAGCCTCAAAGTCGCACTCAATAACATCACACTCCCTTCCGGCTTTCGTGTCCCTGAGTGAGATTAGTTGCCAGCAAAGTTTGTAATTGACGCGTCCCATGCTTCGTGATACATAGGCGGCGGATTCACGACGCCTCGCTCAAAGTCGTAGTGACGCTTGCGGCCACTCTTCACTTCAACAGCCGCAGCCTCCACTCGCCAGTCCATCCGCCTCGCAAAGTTTTCTCACAACTCACCGGAGGATTCCGCACATGGCCTTGAAGAAACGCACCTCAAAAATCCTGGACGACGCAGACATGCGCGCTAACGGGATGCAGACCATTGACCCCGCCCTCAACCTCGGCAGCAACCTGACGCTCGCCAATTTCAAACAACTCATTGCCGACGGGCGCGCCAAACTCGACGACTACAACCAGACGCTTGCCACGGCGGATCAAAAAGCCAACGAAGTGGCTGCCGCCGAACAGGCCGTGCGCGACTATTCGGGGCGGATGCTGGCGGGCGTCGCGGCGGCCTTCGGCAAAGACAGCAACCAGTATGAGCAGAGCGGCGGCACGCGCACTAGCGAGATCAAGCGGTCTGCACGCACCCAAACCCCTCTCAAGCCCGCTTGAAACGACTCGGAGCGTAGAGCGCAAATTCGCGCATGGTCGCCGGAGCAAATCGCCTCTGGCAGTAAAACCATAGGGGCAGCCGACTTGACGGCTGCCCCTACGGTTTTCCGAACCGCACACGTCCTTTCCCCGCCCGCTCCAATTCGCCGCCCTGCTTCGCGCAGCTAAAAAAATCTTGTCGCCGCACGCGACGAAGTGCTACAGTGCGCGCCTCTGTCGGGAGACAAAACCGGACGCTTCGCTCGCCTCAACCCACAAACGCGACGGCGTCTCAATTCCAACTTTCAACGGTTCAAACAGGACGCGCCGCGCTCATCCCTGATGTGCGCCCGCCGCTTTGTTTCCCCGACCGCGCCTGTCCGGCAGACGGGCGCGCCGCACGCGGTCGCCTCACCTTCGCGCGCCGCGATAGGAGTCCATTCCTCATGAAGCCTCTCAACTCACACACCGGCCTCTTTCAACTTTGCCTCTGCCTGTTTCCCGCGCTGCTCGTCTTTCACTTAACGACAACGACGGTTGCGGCCTTCGCGCAAGACCTCGACGACGTGAGCATCGGCGGGCGCGTCGCGGATCAAAACGGCGCGTCGGTCGTCGGTGCGAAAGTCACTGTCAGGCACGCCGGGACGGGCATCGAACGCTCCGCGCCGGTTGATGCGGATGGCCGCTATCGTCTGGTCGAACTCGCGCCCGGCGCTTACACTGCGCGAGCTTCGGCGGACAATTTCGCGGCGGAGGAGCGCGCCTCCGTCGAGTTGCTGGCGGGGCGCAGCGTGCGGCTCGATTTCACTCTGCGCCCGGCGGGCGTCTCAGCCGAACAGGTCGTGACGGGTGATGCGGGCGGGGCGGCAATTGACACGACGCGCACGGTCGTCGGCGGCACGCTCGGGCGCGCGGAGACGGAGACGCTGCCGCTCGGCAGCCGCGCGCCGCTCGATCTCATATACACGCTCGGCGGCGTGACCGAAGAGCCGCTCTCTGTGCGCGATCTGGCCGAAGACCGCAACCGCGTCCCGGCGCGCACGCCCGAGGAGGCGGGCACGTTCGCGCTCTCCGGCGGCGCGGCCTACTCCAACAACATCACGATAGACGGGCTCGACAACAACGACGACCGCGCCGCGCGCGAACGCTTCCAACCGTCGCCCGAAGCCGTCGAAGAGTTGCAGGTCATCACGAACCAGTTTTCCGCGGAGTACGGGCGCGCCTCCGGCGGTCGCGTCAACCTGCGCACGCGCAGCGGCGCAAACGTCTTCCGTGGCCGCGCCTTCTACTTTTTCAGAGACGAATCGCTGAACGCGAACAGTTGGGCAAACAACGCGCGCGGTCTCAAGCGTCTCCCCTTGCAGGAGCACAACTACGGATTCACGCTCGGCGGCGCGTTCGCCGCGCCCGCGAAACTTCTCGGCGCGCGCGGCAACGGAGTTCGGGCGCAAGACGCAGCGCAGTACGCTCCGGCGGAGAGCCGTGAGGAGCGTGCGTCGCAGCCGCGCCATTTCTTCTTCGTCGCCGACGAGTTTCAGACGATGCTCGATTCGACCGTCATCGACACGCTCGTCCCCGTCGTCGCCAACCCGCGTTTCCCTCTGCCCGCGCCGTCCACCCTCTCGGGGCGGCGCACGGAAGCCGCGCCCGCCGCCGCTTCCTCCACGCCCGCCGAACTCGCGCCCTTCGTCGCCGCTGTCAGCACGCCGCTGCGCGCCTCCAACCTCACGGCGCGCACCGATCACAACTTCACAGACGCGCACAACGGCACGTTCCTCTACCAGCGCGGGCGCAGCCGAAACCTGCGGCAGTTCGGCGGCGGCTCGCGCCTCGCCGACGCGCTGCAAGGACGCACGCGCCATTCCGACGCGCTCTCCTACACCGATAACCTCGTCGTCTCGCCGCGTTTCTTCAACCAACTGCGCGCGCAAGTCTCGCGCCTCACCCCCGCGCTCAGAACCGGGGGAGACGCGGCGCGCCCGGTCGCCCTCATTACAATTGATGACCCGCTCGCAACGGGCGAGACCTTGAATCGTTCGGGCACGCTCGTCGCGGGCGCGTCCAACGCAGGCGCGAGCGACCGGCGCGAGACGCGCGTGCAGGTTCAGGACACGTTCACCATTCTCGGCGGCGCACACACGTTCAAGTTCGGCGGCGACATGCAGCGCATCCGTTCAACTTTCATAGACCTCTCGGACTCAACCGGCACTTTCGATTTCGCAAGCGCGGGCGACTTTCTGGCGAACGCGCCCGCGCGCTTTCGCCAACGCTTCAACAACGAGTCTGAGCAGAAAAACTTTTACGCCGCACTCTTCGCCCAGTTTGAATGGCGCGCCCGCCCGCATCTCACCCTCACTTACGGCCTGCGCTACGAGAACGAAACCATCCTCAAAGACCGCAACAATTTCGCCCCGCGCGCCGCCGTCGCCTACGACCCGTTTCGTTCCGGCAAAACGGTCGTCCGCGCGGGCGCGGGTCTGTTCTACAACCGCCCGCTCCTGCGCACGATTGACGACTTCACGCTCGGCGCAGCGCGTCTCTTCTTCGATACGGACACGCTGCGCAACCCCGCGTCTGGCAAGTTGATGACGCCAGCGGAGCAGCGCGCCTTCATCGCCGCCAACCTGAGTTTCCCCGCCGCGCTCAAGGTCGATTCGCCCCTCGTCAAACAGTTCGGCACGCTCCAGACGAACTTCACGCGCCGTCTCGACCCCGGCCTGCGCATCCCGGAAAGCTATCAAATGAACGCCGGATTCGAGCGCGAACTCGCACGCGGCTTCGTCTTTGAGGCAAACTACACTTTTAATCGCGGCATACATCTCTGGCGCGAGTTCAACGCCAACGCGCCCCGTCTCCCGAGAGGGTACGAAGATTTCACCGCCTACCTGCTCTCGCGCGACTTCGCCAACTTCCGCGACCCGGCAGGCACGCGCCCGCTCTACAACGCGCAGGCGGCGGGTGAACTCGTGCGCTTCACCCTCCTCCCGCACGCCGCGCCAAACCCGGACGCCATCGCCCGCGTCTTCGAGTTCGGCGTTCCCGTCACCGTGTTCAATCTCGACACTTTCAGTTCGGGCAGCGCGCTCGAAGCCGCGCTCGGCGCGTTGCGTGACCTGCGCCCCGACCCGACGCGCGGCCAGATCGAACAACTCGCCTCAATCGGCAACAGCTTCTATCACGGCCTGACCGTCGAAGCGCGCCGCCGCTTCGACGCGCGCGAAGGCGGCGGCTTCAGCATCTCGTTGCGCGCCGCCTACACGCTCTCGCGGCTCATAGACGACGGCGTCGTCAACACTTCGAGCGCGCTCGTCTCCGGCGACTTTCGCGGCGAACGCGCCGCGAGCCTGCTCGACCGACGACACCGCTTCACCCTCTCCGGCACGCTCTCCGCGCGGCGCCGACTCGGAGGCTTGCGCTTCGCCACGATTTTGCGCCTCGCCACGGGCGCGCCCTTCAACGTCTCGCTCGGCGGCGTTGATCGCAATCTCGACGACGTGAGCAACGACCGCCCCGTCTTCAACGGCGACCCGCGACTCATACGCTCGCGCCGCCCCGGCGAAGCTCTCAATCCCGAACTCGCCGCCGCCTTCTCCCTGCCCACCATCGGGCGCACCGGCAATCTCCCGCGCAACGCCGGGCGCGGCCCTGCCCTCTTCACCTTCGACATCAACGTCACCCGCGAGTTTCGCTTTTCCGAACGCCTCCGCCTGCGCCCGAACGTCGAGATTGATAACCTGCTCAACAAAACCGTCTACAGTTTCGGCGCGGAGTTCATCAACTTCAACGCGCTCCGCCCGGCGGCGACCGACGCGCAACGCCGTGCGTTCCTCGATTCGTTTCTCGTCCCGACGCACACTTTGCGCCCGCGCCACGTCCGGCTCGGGTTGAGGTTCGACTTTTAAGAACTCCGGCAAGCGATGGCTGGAAAAAGCAGAGGCCGCTTTCCCAAGTAGAAAGCGGCCTCTGCTTTTCACGCTAAATGTCTCCGGCTAGCAACTCCTCTGGCTTTGCGCGGGATGCATATCGAGGAAGGCTTCAATGACGCGCGGGTCGAATTGTTTGCCGCCGTGCGCGACGAGTTCGGCGACGGCTTCGTTGTGGGTGCGCGGGGCGGAGTATGGCCGCTGCGCCACCATCGCGTCGTAAGTGTCAACGACCTGTACGATGCGCGCCATGAGCGGGATGTCTTCGCCGCCGAGGCGGTGCGGGTAGCCTTTGCCGTCCCAGCGTTCGTGATGGTGCTGGGTGCGTATGCGTAGCTCGGGCGAGAGGTTGAAGTAGCTGGCGAGCAGCGCGCCGAGGCTCGGGTGCAGGTGCAGTATGAACTGCTCCATGCGCGTCGGGCGGCGCGGGCGATTGAGCACGGTTTCGGGCACGAGTATCTTGCCGATGTCGTGCAGCATGGCGGTCGCAGAAAGTTGTTGCAGGCGCGAATCGTCGAAGTTGAAGGCGCGGCCAGTGATACGCGCGAGCCGCGCCACGCGCACGGAGTGTTCGTAAGTGGAAGGGCGCGTGCGTTTCAGGCGCGAGACGAGGGCATGCGTGCCGTTCGTCTGGTGGGTGCGCCCGATAGACTTCAAGCGCACACAGGTCTTTTGGAGGTAGGTAGCCCAGCTATGGTTGAGCAGCCTGACTGTCGCCGCCGCGCTCGTATCCACCATCGTCAACTCTTCTTGCATCCGTTTTATATTCCTCCCGGGGTTGCATCGACCAACCGTTGATGCCCCGTTCAAAGCCGACCCGGCGGGCGTCCGCACGCGCGCGGGAGCATACTCAATTTATACCTCTTGTAGCAGATAACCGACGTGCATTTGATTGCACACGGCATGCCACGTTTCCTGCGTGCAACAAGCGTTTTATCGCTGCACGGCGTCGTCTAAAACGCGCGGAAAAGTTAAGGATAATGGGGCTGAAAGTTGGGAAGAGTGAGTTAAGAAACAACTTCAGCCGGGACTATACAACAGCCGCTCCGGCGAGGGTGTACGCTGACGTACAGAGGGGGCGAAAAACCCGCTCCGGGCTATACGAAAAGAGCCGTTGGGCGACTGAAATACAGCACCGCCGCCGCATCTCGCGGCATCGGGATTGCGCCCCGCGCGAGTGTGCTAAACTTTTCTCGGCGAAACTTTCGGCTGCGGGCGAGAAGGATGACGGACGCGCACAGGGACACAGACTACAGCGAAGAGGTCGAGACGGCGTTGCTCGATGTCGAGTTGTTTTTAAAATACAAGTCGCCCGCGCGCGCCATCGCGCGGCTGCAAGAGGCCATCAAAAACAACCCGCATGTGATCAAACTGCGCGAGCGTCTGCGCGAAGTAGCCACCTCCCACAACCAGCCCGAAGAGGCCGCGCGCCAGTGTCTCGCGCTCGCCAAGCTCTACGTCGCCCGCGACAACTTCGACGCCGCGCAGGAACGTCTTCTCGCCGCCCGGCGAGCCGACCCGCGCATCAACATCGCGCCCGGCCTCGAAGCCATCCGCCGCGCGCGCCGCCCAGACCTCATGCCGCCCGTTGTCGCCGCCGCTGCTGGTGCTCCTCCTGCGCCGAACGCCGCGCCCGCCCCGCGCGCCGTGACCTTCGCCGGAG
>DASPJG010000564.1:0-4056 GCA_035628755.1 Pyrinomonadaceae bacterium | reverse complement strand
TGGCGGCTTCGAGCCGTTTCACGTCCGGCGTGCTGTAGGCGATCCAGAACATGGTCGCGCTGACGCCGAGACCAAAGGCGAGGAGGGCAACCGCGAGACGGAGCAATGAGCTTTGCATAACTTCACTTCCTTTGCTGAACGACGGCCTGACGGACGACCGCGCCGGTGGCCGCAAATTATCGTCCTGAGCGAGAGTCTAGGGAAGGAAAGGCGGCTAGTCAAATTTTGGTTTCCGGCGGCGGGATTTGCATCGGCGCACGCTGTAGCCAACTCTGAGTTTTATCACGCGGGGCGAAAACTCAGCCCGCTTGTTTGAAATGGTCGAAACCCGATGGATGCAGAATTGCGTCGCGCCCGTCTTGCGAGAGCCTGATGCCTTCGCGCGCCTCTCTCACTTCGCCGATGCGCGTGAGACGCACGCCGCCGAGCCGCTGCGGGAGTCGCGCCGCGACGCGCGGGCGCACGGTAAACAACAACTCAAAATCTTCGCCGCCGTGCAAAGCCAGATTGAGCGCGTCTTCCGTCAGGGCGCGCGTGAGTTGATTGGGGTTGATCGCGTGCGCCCGTCTGAGCGAAGGGGCGACGGGGATGCGCGCCGCTTCGACAAGCGCGCCGACGCCGCTTCGCTCGCACAGGTGCGCGAGATCGGAGGAGAGGCCGTCGCTCAGATCGATCATCGCGGAGGCCAGCCGCCGCTCGCCGAGCAGCGCGCCGCATTCGACGCGCGGCGCGGGGCGCGCCAGCCGTCGCGCCAGTTCTTCGAGGCCGGAGAGCGCGTGCGTCCGTGCGGCGCGCGTGCGCAGGCCGCCGGAGTGTTCCAGTAACCTCAAGCCCGCCGCCGCCGCGCCGAGCGTCCCGGTGACGTAGATGTGATCGCCCGCGCGTGCGCCCGAACGCAGAACCGCGCGCCCGCGCCGCGCCTCGCCGATGACGATTGAATCAATCACGATGCGTTCGGGCGCGCGCGACATGTCGCCGCCGATGAGCGTCACGCCGAACTCGCGTGCGGCAGACAGGAAACCTTCGGAGATGCCCGTGGCGAAGGGCGAGTCGTGGATGGCTTGCGGCAGGCCGAGCGAGAGGAGCGCCCAACGCGGGCGCGCGCCCATTGCGGCGATGTCTGAGAGCGAGACGGCGAGAGCTTTATAGCCGATGTCCTGCGGGAGTGAGGTGCGGCGAAAGTCTATGTCTTCGATGAGCAGGTCGGCGGTGATGACCGAGTCGAGACGCCCGCGCCCGTTAAAGACCGCCGCGTCGTCGCCGATGCCGAGGACGAGGCCGTCAACCTTCGTCCCGCGGCGCGCCGCTTCCGCGCCCAGCTTGATACGCGAGATGAAATCGAATTCCGTACCGGAGCGCGGAGCGTTTGGCGAAGGAGCGGCGGCGAAGACCGGGCGAGCTTTCGGCTTTCCTTCATCCGTCATCGCCGCTGCCCTCAGCCCTTCACAGGTTGCGGCGCATCGAGTCGAGCGCGGCGTGGATGTCTTCGAGCGAGGTGGAGAAGGAAAAGCGCAGGTGGCCTTCGCCGTGTTCGCCGAAGACGACGCCGGGGACGGTGGCGACCTGTGCGCGGTCGAGCAGGATTTCGGCGGCGAGGCGGCTGTCGGTGTGGATGCGTGTTACATCGGGGAAAGCGTAGAACGCCCCTGCGGGCGGCGCGCAGGTCAGGCCGATGTCGTTCAGGCCGCCGATCATCAGGTCGCGACGCTCGCGATAGGCGGCGCGTATGTCGTCGAAGAAGTCGGGCGGGGAATTGACGGCGGCGAGGGCAGCCCACTGGGTCGGCGTGGAGACGCCGTTCGTGGAGTAGAGCGTGGTCTTACGAAAGCCCGTCATCCACGGTTCGGCAGCCGCAACGTAGCCGATGCGCCAGCCCGTCATCGAGTAGGACTTCGAGAAGGTGAAGCAACTGATGGTGCGTTCCCACATCCCTTCGAGCGAGGCGATGGAGACATGTTCGCCGTCGTAGACCAAATCTTCGTAGGCTTCGTCGGCGACGACGATGAGGTCGTGTTCGCGCGCAAAGGCGGCGACGACCTCGGCCTCGGCGCGCGTGAAAACAACGCCCGTCGGGTTTTGCGGGGTGTTGTAATAGATGGCGCGTGTCTTCGGGGTCAGGTGGCGCGCGAGCGTGCGCGCGAAACCCTCGCGGCGGGCTTCGTCGGTCGAGACCATCACGGCGCGCGCCTGGCAGCCCGCGACGAGGTCTTTGATGGGCGTCCAGTAGGGGGCGAAAAGCAGCACTTCTTCGCCCGGGTTCAAGACCGACTGGAACGCGCCGAAGAGACCCTGCATGCCGCCATTTTGCACGATCACGTCGTTCGACTCGGCGGGTATGCGGTTGCGCGTCCGAAGTTTCGCGGCCACGGCCTCGCGCAGTTCCTGAATACCGGAAGAGGGCGCGTAGCGCGTCTGGTTTTCGGCGAGCGCGTGCGTCATCGCCGCTTTGACATGCGCGGGCGTGTCGAGAAAAGGTTCGCCGCCCTCAAATTGGTAGACTTGCGCGCCCTCCGCGCGGAGTTCCATGATGCGGTTGCGAATCTTAACGATGTCGGAAAATCCGACCGCCTCAAGACGCGCGGCGAGACGAAAGGCAGACGGAGCTGTGGACACGATAGCGGCGAACCTCCAAAGTTTTCGGGACGTGAAAGAGATGCCGGATTATAGCTTGCCTGCGCGCCACGCGTCCAACCGAACGCACCTCCCGCGTCGCAAAGGGTTGAGCATATCGTGTCGCCGCTAATCCATATCGTGCATGAAAGTCGGGGCGGCGCACGGTCAGGCCGGTCTTAATATTGTATTTTCGTTACAACGGTTAGAATCAGCGTTTCAATCTCCCCAAAAATCGCGCGCGGGAGTTAAACTCTACGCGCCTCTCCCTAAACGGCAACTTGCGGAACGTGACTTGCTCAGATAACGAGCGGGTTACTTTTGAATTAACCGGCGAATTGAAGGAGAAGCTGAACAATGAACTTACAGAATAAGATTTTACCAGTCGCACTCGTGGCCGCGCTGTTGGGCGGCACTGTCGGCGCGTTAGTGATGCGCCCGAAGACGAACGATCTCAACACGACGACCGCGTCGAATTTACTGCCTGCCTCGTCCGACACCAATTCGCGTGCGGCGACGCTGCGCTATAACGAGACGCTCCCGGCGACCAATAATGAGACGCCCGCGCCGCTCAACGTGGCGAGCACGACGAACGCCGACGAAGAATGCTATCGCGCGGGCTTCACGGAAGGCTTCGCGGCTGCGCGTGAGGAAAAGGGCGTTCGCGCCAACAGCCTCTCCAATGCCACGGCGAGCGAACGCGTCGTCTATCGCGACGCCCCGGTTCGCCGCACTCGCGTCGCACGCAACACGCGCGCTTCGCGTCAGGCTTACTATGACTACGAACCGCGCAAGCGTTCGTTCTGGTCGAAACACCGCGATAAATTGACCGTGGCGATGGGCGCGGGCGGCGGCGCGGTAATCGGCGGCCTCATCGGCGGCAAGAAGGGCGCGGCTATCGGCGCACTCGGCGGCGGCGCAGGCTCGGCTCTTTACACGTACAAAATCCGCAACCGCAACAACCGTCGCTAAGTCTAAACTCTGGACGCTTGTGAGATGGACTGTGGCTTGAAGCAAATGGCGCGACGCGCAACTTCAGCTTTCCTGTTCGCATTGGCAGTAACGTTATGGGCAGCCCCTCAAGCGAGGGCTGCCCATTCGTTTGTCACGTGCGGCGGGCACGCCACGAAAAACGCACGCCCACACAATAATTCAACTTCCCATTCTTTCGGCCAGAGAGGGCAGAGCGCGGGTGCGCAGGCGTTGCCCGCCCCGGCGCGTTTCCGCGAAGTCGAAGGTCGCGGGTTGCTGGTCAAAGTGTGGGTCAACAACTCCGGCCCTTACAATTTCGCCATTGACACGGGAGCGGGCGCGACGATCATCTCGCGCGGCGTGGCCGCCGAAGCGAGAGTCGCATTTGAGGCGGCGCGTTCGGTCACGCTCCGTGGTTTGAGCGGCGCGGGCGGCTCGCAGGGCAGGGAAGCCTCGCCCCGCAGCCTCGCCATC
>DASPJG010000563.1:0-2836 GCA_035628755.1 Pyrinomonadaceae bacterium | reverse complement strand
CGTGGTGCGTGGCTACGCCGTCTTTCTCCAACCAGACCCTCTCGTCAATGACCGCGACCGAAGCGCCCGCCGTCTCTACCACGCGAAAGCGGCTCTGCTTTTCAAACATGACGGTGGTGATTTCCTCTGCGGCGCTGGTTGTGCCTCCGCGCTTTTCGAGCAATCTGGTGATTGGCGCGTGAGAATCCAGACACTCGTGGTAGGCCGCCAGTTGATACAACTCGGTCTCGTTCGCGCCGGGACGGTGGTCGTAGACGAGCCACTTACTGTGCGCCCCGGCGGTGACGCCTTTCCACTTGTCCTCGTTCTCGATCCCGCCCTTGTCGGCGATGGTGCTCATGTGCTTGAACCAGCGCACGAAAATCTTAAAGTCTCCCCACCATCTCTGCACCCAGTGCTCGCCGAGTTCGGTAATCAACGCGACAGGCGTTTTTAAAGTGGGCAGGGGCATGAACGCCAGCGAACGCTTGAGTTGTGCGCGCCCGCTGGGGATGTCGTCTTCCACGCCGTCGAAGATGATCACGCGCGGGGGGAGGAAATTCAGGGTGGCCGAGAGCCAATTCCACTCCTCGGTGCTGGATGGTTTGGGCAGCGCGAGGAACGAGTGGCGCGGGCTTTCGCCCTGCGCGATGCGCGCCTTGAAGTCTGCGAGGGAATAGAAGTCTACCCCCGCCCGCCGGTAATGACCCTGCACTTCGGGCGGGGGCGGCGGCATGACGACCAACGCCCTCTTCGGGCGCAGCAGGTACAGGGTGTAGGTGAGGTTGCTGGTCGCCTGACCCTGTGGCCGCTCGACGGAAACTTTGATAATGGGCGGTTGTTGCGCCTGCTCCCACTGATCCCACTGCTCGAATTTCAAGTCGATCTCGTCTTGCTTGACCATCCGCAGGTAGGCCGCGCAGATTTTGATCTCCTTCATGCCCCAGTGCTTGGGCTTGACCACGCCCGTGATCGGATCGGTCAGAGGCTCGCTCAGGAAATTATTCAGGTTGGCGGCCACGCCCTCCGTCGCGGTCGGGGCTTCCGGCGTCTTCAGGAGGTCTACGATTTTCACCTGATAAAAGTCGTTCGCCCATCCGCGCCCGCCGTCGTCCCAGTAATCGTTGACGACGATCTTGAACCTGAGCTTACCGTCGCCCGTCTTCTTGTTCTTGATCTGCTCCAACTGCTCCGCGTCCCCATACTTGGCCGTGTTGCGGACGATGTTCTCCAGAATCGTGTAGAAAGCCTGCCCCCCGACCTGCCCGTGCGGGATGTCCAAGTCCGGCGCATCTCCCTGCGGGTTGTCGTACTTCTGCTCGAACAGCGGCTCGAAATTCTGCCCGCCCTTGATGCTCTGGTGCGAGCGGATGATGTGCCGGGTCAGGCAATACTGCTCGTTGAAATGATCGATCAACTCATTGCACTTCATCACCATGCACCAGGACGGTGCGGAGGTTGCGACCTGCGCGATGAAATCCATGCGCTTTTGCAGATAACTGAGGAAGTCGGGGACGTTCTGCTTGATTTCGTCGTTCATAGCTCAGGCGTCTTCCGGGCGGCGGCCAAGGGATTGGGGCTAAATCTTTAAGAGTGAGAATGCTTCCGGCGTTTGGCGAAGCCGGCTGATAGAGGATCGGGATTGACGGCCATCCCGAGGCCGGAACGTCTTACTTGAGTTCCTGCGCGAGATGCCATAGGACGTGCGACCCTATGTTGTGCGACATGTTGCGAGACATGATGGCGGCGATGGCCGAACGGTGCGAAAACATCCTGCGCTGGTCGTCCATCTCCAGAAAATGGAACGGAGCCATGATGCTCTGGATGGCCGGTTGCAGAACCAAAGCAAGCCTGTTGATTCTGATCACTTTCTCCGTGTTGATCGAGACGATCCCGACGACCTTCTTGAAGCCTGACGGAGCGCGTTCGATGCCCGCCGCCCCGATCACGATGGGCATAAAGTAGACGTGCCGGATTTTGCAGGACGGACTCTGAAAGAGCGAGAAGATCACCGCGTTGAGGGTGGTTTTTATCGCCGCCCGCTTCTTGAGCAGTTTCTCCAGCTTCTTTTTATCGTAAGGAAGTTCTTTGTCTTGCGGTTGCTTTTCGGACTCTTTGCCCAGACGGTGCTCGCCGGATTCCCTCAGAGACGCTTCGCCTGCCCGCGCGCTCTTTGCCGCCGCTGCCGGAGACTGTTCGATGGGCTGGCTCTCGACGAACTTCTCGATGATCTGCGTCACCAGCCCATCCGTGACCCGCTTGGCGGCGACCTCAAGCACTTCGACCGTCCGCGAGCCGAGCGTCACAGTCCTCAGGTAGGTCTGCTCCTCGCCCTCCGGCGGCACGTCCTCGTCGGTGAAGTGAAACCAGAGTTCACGGTCGTGATCCACCAGCAGCCTCGTGAAGCTGAAATCTTTGAGCGCGTCCTTGAAATCTTCGCGGCTGAACTCGCGGTGGATGCAGGTGCCCTGCGCTAGTTCCATCTCTCCCACCGATTGGGGGTTGAACAACAACAGGCGGTCGTTCGTGCCGAGCACGTAAGACCAGCGCGCCACGGTGAGGTAGGCTTCCAATCCGATCTCGCGAAAGATGGAATCGAGCGCGTCGTGGTAATACTCGTCCGTTTCGTTGTTCAGGTTGATCGTCAAGTGCCCACACTCCTTAACTCGCCGCCGGGCGGATGCGCCGCCAAACGCTCGATCTGGTCGAGGACGGCTTCGGCTATCTGGACGGTTGAACTCTGCCCCCCCACATCGTGGCCGAGGACGCCCGTTTGCTCCGCACGCTTGATCGCTTCCTCCATCAACGCGCTGAAATTTGCCTGCTGCCAGTTTTCTTCGACCAACGCCGCGAGCGC
>DASPJG010000562.1:0-3570 GCA_035628755.1 Pyrinomonadaceae bacterium | reverse complement strand
CATCGTCGTCGCCAGCCGCAGTTTCAGCCGCGACCTCGGCGTGCAATTGCAGGCAGCCGTGTTCGGTTCGCGCGGGCAGGGTGGCTCGTTTGAAACCGCCCCGGCCAACGGCGGCCTGCGCCCCGGCGGCCTCCCCGGCGGACTCAGCAACACTCCGCCCGCGACGGGCGACCTCGGCGCGACCGCCCCGAGCACCGTCATCGGTCTCACGACCGGCATCTTCGGCACGGCGCAAATCGGCGCGCTCATTACCGCCGCCGAAAGCAAAGGTCAGGCAAAGGTCGTCGCCAATCCGCGCGTGACGGCTCTCAACAACCGCCCGGCGCAGATCGAAAGCGGCGCGCAGATTCCGGTCGTCACCCCGCAGGCGGCGGGCGCGGGCGGCGCAGGCGGCGGCGAACTCGGCGGCTCGACCGTCTTCACAACCACCTTCATCTCAGTCCCCCTGCGTCTCTCCATCACGCCGCAGATCACCGACGCGGGCACGGTCGTCCTGCGCGTCACGGCGGAGAACAACAGCGTCAACCGCTCTCTGACGAACTCGCTCGGCACGCCCGGCATTGACACCCAGCGCATGCAGACGGAAGTGCTCGTTCCAGATGGCGGCACGACCGTGGTTGGCGGCGTGTTGCTCGACAGCGAAGGCGAGACGCAGACGCGCACGCCCGGCATCTCCGGCATCCCCGTTCTCGGCAACCTCTTCAAACGCAAGGCCACCACGCGCAACACCAACGAACTGCTCTTCTTCATCACGCCGCGCATCTACCGCCCCGACTACAACGGGCGTCCCATGTCCGGAACCGTGACCGACCGCATCCGCTCGACCACCATCCCGCAACCCGTCCCGCTCGGCAACCCGCAGAGCAACACCCCCGCGCCCGGCGAGGAACAGAACGCACAGCCGAACGCGCAGCCGCAATCCGACAACGCTCCGACGGCTCGTCCCGCCGCTACGCGCGGCGAACGCCCCTAATCGGAAGGAGAAACTCGTCATGTTCAAAGACACGCTCACACGCATGGTTGAGAGAACGGAGGGCGCGGTCGGCGCGCTCATCATGGGCACGGACGGCATCGCCGTCGAGAAGGTCTTGATGCCCGAAGGGCGCGACGCCAATCTGGACGTGGCCGCCGCCGAATTCACCTCGCTCCTGCGCAACGCACAGCGCGCGGGCGGTGACATCGGCCTCGGTCAGGTGCGCGAAGTTGTCGTCGGCTTCGACGACATGAACGTCCTCATGCGTCTCTTCAACCGCGAATATTTCGTCCTGCTTGCCCTCGCGCAAGACGGAAACATCGGGCGCGGTCGTTTCGAGCTACGCAAAGTCGAACTCGACCTCGCACGCGAATTTGCGGTCTAGCAGTTGAGAGAGCCGCAAATAGGCGTTGAGTCAGCCACCCGGCAGTTGATAGCCCTTTTCATCAGATAGGGAACTGACACCGACACACACACGAAGCCCCGAAGGGGCGACACAAGGTTCTGAACCTCGTGCCGCCCCTTCGGGGCTTCGTCATTTTATCCACACCCTGACCTGCGCGCTCACGCGCCGGGCTATTCACTGCCGCCGCCCGCGCAGCTCAAATTCTACTCACGGCTCGCGGCTCAAAACTCAGCCCGGCAATTTTACGAACGGCATGCCGCGCATGATGATGCGCTGGCGGCGGGCGACGCGCTTGGGTTTGAGTTGCGGGTTGAACTCGGTGCGCGGGTTGGGGATGATGGCCGCGAGGAAGGCCGCTTCCTGCGCGGTCAGGTTCGCGGCGGGCTTGCGGAAGTAAGTTTGCGCGGCGGCCTCCGCGCCGTAGATGCCGTCGCCCCACTCGATCACGTTGAGGTAAATTTCGAGGATACGACGCTTCGACAGGTTCTTCTCCATGAAATAAGTGATCGCCGCCTCGCGCGCCTTGCGCACGAACGAACGCTCCGTGGAGAGGTAAAGATTTTTGGCTAACTGTTGCGAGATGGTCGAAGCGCCGCGCTTGAAGCTGGGCATGGCCGGAATCCAACTCGACTCGTCCTCGCCCTGCTGTTTGGCTTCTTTGGCGGCGTCGCGTTGCGCCTGATCCCATGCCTTCTGGATGGCCTCGTAGTCGAAGCCGTCGTGCGTGGCGAAGTTGCTGTCCTCGCCCGCGAGCACGGCGCGCAACAGGTTGACGGAAATCCTGTCGAGCGGAACCCACTGCTGCACGCGCTTCGGCTGCTCGCCGCGCTCGCGCGCCTCACGCATCCGTGTCTCGATCATCGCCGTCGTCTCGGGGTTGTTGTCGCGCAGTTTCGCCACGCGCGGAAACGTAGCGATTTCATAGATCATCGCGAACACGATGAACGCGACCACCCCGAGCGTGATCATCTGTATCAGTTTCCAGATCGTTCTCAACATCGCGTTACGGATTATAACCGAACTGAATTCTGCCCGGCACTGCGAGCCGCAACTGTCGCTTTGGCAGCGCGGATCGTGTTGCAGTGAATCTCCACCGTGTCGTTGATGTCGGCGGCGTAACCGCCGGACATGACCGTCGCCACAGGCACGCCCTGCGCTCGACATTCGGACAGGACAAACTCGTCGCGCGCGCGCAAGCCCGCGATTGAGAGCGAGAGGCGTCCGAGTTTGTCGCCCACGTATGGGTCTGCGCCGCCGAGATAAAAGATGATGTCGGGGCGGCTGGCAAAGACGTGCGGCAGGTGTTCGGCCAGAGCGCGCAGGTATTCCTCGTTGCCCGTCGCATCGGGCAGTTCCACGTCGAGCGTCGAGCGCGCTTTGAAGATGGGGTAGTTTTTCGCGCCGTGCATGGAGAAAGTGAACACGCCTGTGTCGCCCTCAAAAATCGTCGCCGTGCCGTTGCCCTGATGAACGTCTAAGTCCACAACGGCGGCACGCTCTACGAGGCCGTCTCGGCGCAGCGTGCGGATGGCGACGGCGACATCGTTCAGCACGCAGAAGCCCTCGCCGCGTTCGGGGAACGCGTGGTGTGTGCCGCCCGCGAGATTCGAGGCGATACCATCGGAGAGTGCGGCGCGGGCGGCGAGGATCGTGCCGCCTGTCGCAAGAAACGAACGGCGCACGAGCGCCTTCGACCACGGCAACCCGAGCCTGCGTAACTCGCGCGGCGTCAACGCCCCTGCGCGCAGTCGCGTCACGTAGTCTTCGGTGTGTACGAGCAACACGTCGGCGACGGGCGCGGGCTGCGGTTCAATAATCTCGGACGGCGCGAGCGTTCCCTCGCCAAGCAGGCGGTCGCGCACGAGTTCAAACTTGCGAATCGGAAAGACGTGCCCCTCGCCAATATCCGCGTAGTAACGCGGAGTGTAGAAAACTTTATACATTGCGAAAAACGGATGACCGGAATGAATTGTAACTGCCTGTCCTATTATTTCAACCCGGCATGACACCAGTTTCGAGAAACGGTTCGCCATGTCGTGAATATGTTCTGGCGTGAGGGAGTGACTAAATCAGACATGAGACGAAGTCAATGATGTTGCTAGGATAACGCGGGTGCTGTTGCTGATAGTTCTGCCGCTGATTCCAACACCAGACGAACAACTCGACCGCTCGACGTAAAGCATGAATGCAC
>DASPJG010000561.1:0-7659 GCA_035628755.1 Pyrinomonadaceae bacterium | reverse complement strand
CCGCCGCCGCGAGTTGGGGGATGCTGAGACGGTCGAAGATGATGGCGGAACGCGGAAACCCTGCGCGGATGGCTTTAACGAGCGGGCGTTCTTCCGGCCCGGCGAAGACGACCGTGCGCACGCCGTCGTTGTTTTCGAGGCGCAGCGCGAGTTCGCCGAAGCGCGCGAGCGGCCAGCAGCGGCTCGGATGCCCCGCGCCGGGAAACATCCCGACGAGCGGCGCGTCGTGTCCCGCGCGCTCACGCCGCAGCATCTCGTCCACGGCGCGCATCTCTTCCGCGCCCACCGGCAGGCGCGGCACGCGCGCCACCTGCCCGACGCCGAGCGGCTCGACGACATCGAGATAACGATCCACGGCGTGCTTAGCGCGATCTTCCAGCAGCGGGCGCGGGCGAAAGTTTGAGAGGAAATCGAGCGAGCGCGTGGGGCGACGCCCGTAGAGCCGTGTGCGTGCGCCGGACAGAAAGCCGAGCAGGTTCGTCTCCGACAAGCTGTGCAGGTCTATGACGAAATCGAAGCGGCGCGCGCGCACCTCTTTGACGAGCCGCGCAATGCGCCACACCGAGACGGGCTTCGACCCATCGCGCAAACTCACGCGATCCACCACGAGCGTGTCGTCCACTGCCTTCGACATCTCGACGATCTGCTTTCCCGGCTTGCCCACGGCGACCGTAATGCGGGCGCGCGGAAACCGTGCGCGCACGGCGTGCAGCGCGGGCAGGCTCAAGACCACGTCGCCGAGTTGGCCGAAGTCTATGACGAGAATGTTTTGCGGCTCGAAGTCCATCGCGTGAAAGTTAATGATAACAGCTTGACCATTTGATTTTTCAGATGCCGCTGGTGTTCATCAAGACGACGCGCCAGCCGTCGGGGTCTGGGATGGTCGTGCCGCGCTCGTTCCAGTAAGGGTTCTCCGGCGCGACCGACGGATAGCCCAACGCCGCGAGCCGCGCCGCGATGCGCTCGATGGCGGCGCGTTCGGGAATGTAGAGGACGAGCAGGTTGTCCGCGCCCGGCGGCGGAAAGGGCGCGCCCTGCGCCGCTTCGTGCTCGGTGAATTCCAGATGATAGTCGTTGCCGGGAAGACCGAGCATGACGCCGGAATATCCGGCGTGCCCCTCGAAAGAATTGATCACTTCGAGGCCGATCCCTTCGCAGTAAAATTTTATCAACTCCCGCAGGCGGCCAGTCGGGCGCGCGACGCGCACCTGCGCCACCGGCAAACTCTCCGGCCAATCTTTGTTCATCGGTTTCGCTCCGCGCCGCTCCGGGCGTTCGGGATTTCCCTTCTGCCTGCTCAGATTAGCAGATGCTATAGTAGATTTTAAGGAATCGAACGAGCAGAGGGACAATGGACACGTTAATCAAGATCATTTACATCGGCGTCGGGGGCACGGCGGTTGTCATCGCGTGCGTCTATTTAATCTGGCGTGCGAAATCCGTCTACAAGCTGCGGCTCGCGGGGCCTGCGCCGCAACGCGCTCACCGCAAAAGCCTCTGGCGCGACCCCGGCGCGGTCGAACAACTCGACTTCCACGCAGGCCCCGGCGGCATGGACGGCGCGCCCGTCCCGCCCTTCCACTTCGTCGCCGAACACTCGACCGGATCGAACCCCTGCCTCTCCGTGCGCGACGCGCGTGGCCGCGTCTGGCGCGTGAAATGGGGCGACGAGGTGCGTTCCGAGACCTTCGCGACGCGCATGGCGTGGGCGGCGGGTTACTACGTCGAAGTGGCATATTTCATCCCCGCAGGCCGCATCGAAGGCGCGGCGGAACTGACGCGTGCGCGCGAATGTGTGGGCGAGGATTGCAGGTTCGCGGACGCGCGCTTTGAACTCGATGAAGAGGGCGTGACGAAACTTTTCGACGAGCACGGCTGGGCGTGGGACGACAACCCCTTCGTCGGCACGCGCGAACTCAACGGCCTGAAGATCATGTTGATGCTCACGTCGAACTGGGACAACAAGGACGTGCGCGACGTGGCGCGCGGCTCGAACACGGCGGTCTTCGAGTATGCTCTTGAAGGCGGTCTTGTCGAAGCGCGTTATCTGATCATCGACTGGGGGGCTTCGATGGGCAAGTGGGGCAGCAACCTGTTTCGCAGCAAGTGGGACGCCGACGGGTATGAGGCGCAGACGCCGGAGTTCATCACCGGCATTGAGAACGGCTTTGTACAGTGGAGCTACATCGGCCAGCGGACGGCGGAGGCGCGCGACGAGATAGGCGTCGAAGATGTGCGCTGGCTCTACAAGTACGTCGGGCGCATCACGGACGCGCAACTCCGCGACGGCCTGCGCGCGAGCGGCGCGACCGATGAAGAGATCGCCACTTTCACCAGAGCCATCCGCGCCCGCCTCGACATGCTCAAGCGAATCAGCGAAGAGAACGCGGAGGGATGAACGGCTGTCAGAAGCCCGTGGTCAGGTGTCAGTTGCATGCGGCAATCACGCAAGTTGCTAAAGATGAAGTTGAACAACTGACTACTGACCACGGACTACTGACAACTGATGATTGACAGTTTCTTCACCGTTCAACATTCGTCTTGTCGTAGTTTTTCGGATCGAATTCGTAGAAGAACCAATCGAGGAGCGGGCGGTGGCCGAGCGCGCTGTACCAGCCGTACTTGCGCATTTCGCCAAACGCCTGTTCCTTCGTCCAGCCACAGTCCGTTACGCGATAGACCGCGATGAGCATGCCCGTGCGATGCCTGCCCCCGTGGCAGTGTGTAAACAGCGCGCCGTGCGTGTCGGAGGTGCGTATGTAGTCGAGCCATTCGCGGACGCGCGCGGGCGTGGGCGCGTCGCGGTCGGAGAAGGCGATGTGTCGCCACTCTTTGATGCCTGCATCGAGCGCGCGTTCTTTGTCGGCGCGCACCTCATGCTCGATGATGCTGCACACGCGCTCGACGCCGAGTTTCTCGATGAGGCCGCGATAGCCTTCCGTATCGGGCAGCGCGCCCCGGTAGATCGTTTTCGTGACCTGCGCGAAATTAGGAATCGGCACGCCGAACGGGTTCTGCTCCGAACGCGATTTCGCCCACTGGATTAACCACACCCTCGCACTCTCCTCCCCTTGCCCTCCGGCGACTAGCTGCGAGCCGTCTCCGGCACAGGTTCGTCCGCCCGCGAATAAGTCTCCGGCGGCGACGGCTGACGCCCGGCAGCGGAGTCGCCCGGCGCGTCGCCCGCGCTCAACTCGTATTTGCCACGGTGCTGCGCATAAAAACCGTCAAGAAATTTTACGACCTCCGCCGGGCTGAGCGTGTGCAATATCTCCATGTTGGCGTTCGCGCGAAACTTCTCGCGGCGGTCGGGGCGTTCGAGGTAGCCCTGCCGGTAGGCCGTTGCGGCATCGAGCGGGCGGACGCCGGGCAACTCGCGCGGAGCGAGAAACGCGTTGTTGTACTCAACTTCGAGAATGGCGTAATCGTGGCGCGCCGCCAACTCCGCGAGGCTCGCGATGCTGTAGCCGAAGAAGTGGTGCGTCATCTGAAACGCAGGGTCGTAGTTCACCACGAACTTCACGGGCGGCGGTATCTTCTCGTTGATCTCCGTCACCACCACGCGCGGGCGAAACTCGGAGAGCACGGCATCGAGCACCCAGTAGTCATAACTGTCTATGTCGAGACTGAGCACGCCGAACTCACGCTCGATGTCATAGGCTTTGAGGAGCGGCACGACGTTCGACGGCGTGACCACGCAGTTCGAGGCCGACACCGCAGGGTAATGTTTGTAGGCGGCGGCCAGTTTGCAAACCTTGCGGTTGCTTCCCTCAAAGCCGACGCCGCGCCAGCCTTCGCGGAATAGCGCGTAAGTGTTCGAGCCGCGCACGCCGTCGCCCGCGCCGATGTCCACCGCCGTCCGGCTCGCTCCCGGGGGCAGCAGTTCCGCCACATACTTCCGCAGAATCCGCTCCTCGCCGAAGTTGGAAAAGCGATCCCGCCCCGCCGCCAGACGCGCGCGCTGTAGCCGGTGTTCCAGCCGCTTCAAATACTGTTGTGCCGCCTTCGCAATGCTCATTGATTTTCGATTCTAACAATAACTTCCGGCGATAGCGATTTGAAGTTGACGCGCAGCCTCTCCGTTCCCGGATGCGCCTGTGGCAAACGCCGGAACGGAGTGTGGCGGCGAGACGCGTCTCGCCGCCACACTCCGTTCCGCGTTTTCGTTCAATCGTTTTTACGACTCGCCGCCACCGCTAATGCAGTACGGCTGGACGTTCTTTTGCTCTTGCTGGCAGCATTGGAGCGCGGTGTCCACCGTCCCCTGAATGGTGCAGCCCGAACAGGAGACGTTACACGTTCCCGAGCAGACGTAGGTGCAGGAGCAACCACATTGGGCGAGAGTAGCGCGTGCGGCGAAGAGGCCATAGCCACTCACGGTGAGGGTGAGCAACAGTGAGAATCTAAGCAGCCTTTTTCTCATTGGACTTCTCCTTCTTCCCGGATCGCCCATTTACTTCCGTCCGCGAATTCAATCATGGCGACGGTGATAAAAAGCGACGAGCGTTCCGCAAAATGGAGCCACTTCTTTTCCGATTCCAGTCCCGGCGCAACCAGCTTCTGGTGGAATTTCCCGTCTTCGCCCTTCACGGTCATCTGCTCCGGCTCGGCGAAATGGTCGCGTGTGATCTTGTAAGTCTCGCCCGGCTTGAGCGCGAGCTTGCTTTGGAGTATGCCGCGCGTCGTGCGCGAAAGCGGATCGCGGATGGCCAGGAAGAAACGCGTCACCGTCTGCCCCGAATGGTTGACCAGCATCGCCTCCGGCACGGTGGACACAGATGCCAGGTCGGTTGTTCTCCCTGTGAGTTTGGTGAAGAGATGGCCGGGAGCTTCTTTGACGCGCGCCTCTACCAGCCTGAGCGGGCAGTCGTCGTTCCCGATGATTCTCAGAGCTTGATCCGGCGCGGCCTCGATCTGCCGGGCGATGTCCTTCTTGTCTGCGTGGGCGGAAGCGGGCACGGGCGTGCTCGCCGTCCTGCCGCCATAGGCGAGCGCCATTGCCGAGAGCATCAGCACCGAGCCGCACGCGATGGCAACCGTCCAGCGATGTGAACGTAGTAGCTGTGACATACGGGATTACCTCCTGTGTACATGGTGAGAAAGCGAGGAATTAGCGCGGGGCGCGCTGTTGAGTTGTATCCCACTACCTCCTTCCGACTTGCGTCCAGACAGCGTGGAGGGGGATATGGCGGGGAAGTATATCTTTGGGTATAAGTGCTGTCAATACAAAGCAAGGGGCGATACGGCGAGCGTTTGACGCCGCGCACGACTGCCGCGCGAGGTTGCGCGCAGGTCGCATCCGGTCGTCAGGCATTAACGACGGTAGCCAGAAATCTCTCGGTCTCGGCGGGCGAACGCAGCCGGATCATCTTCTTGTGTCCCGCGTTCTGCCGCATCAAGTCCAGTATGTTCGGCCTCTGCGTCTTCGGATAATTCCACACCCAGAGGATGAATTCCCAACTGAGTTTTTCGTTGCACCCGGCGGCCATGTCCGGCCTCGTCCTGTGACGGTAGGCGATCAACCTCTTCAACACGCGCCCGAAGCAGACTCGACGCGGCATGTCCAGAAAGATCAGCGTATCGCAAGCCTTGATCCTGATGTCGAGTGTGCCGGAATAATTGCCGTCCATGACCCAGGAGTCGCGCCGCGTCAACTCTTCGACCGTCTTCGCCCATTCGGCTTTCGGCGTCTCGACCCAGCCGGAGTTCCAGTAGAGCGAATCGAGATGGATGACTTCGAGGTTGAGAAGTTGACCGAGACGACGGGCGAAGGTGCTTTTTCCCGCGCCGCCCGAGCCGACAACTAAAACCTTTCTCATACCTCTCCGCACGCCGCAAACTTCGAGCGCAGCCTGCTCAGAGTTCGCGCAGGTCGCGCCCGGTCATCTCGCCGGGCTTGTCGAGTCCGAGCAGTCCGAGCATGGTTGGCGCGACATCTTCGAGCGCGCCGCCCTCGCGGAGTTTGAGGCCGAGCGAGGCTTCGTCTATGAGGTGGAAGGGGACGAGATTGCTGGTGTGCGCGGTGTGCGGCTGCCCGGTGGTCGGGTCGATCATCTGCTCGCAGTTGCCGTGGTCGGCGGTGATGAGACAGCGGCCACGCGCCGTGCGCAAGGCTCGCATGATCCAGCCGAGGCAGGTATCGACGTGCTGGACGGCCTCGATGGTCTTCTCAAGGTTGCCGGTGTGGCCGACCATGTCCGGGTTGGCGAAGTTGACGATGAACACATCGGTCTCGCCCTCTTCGATGGCGCGCAGGATTTTGTCCGTGAGTTTGAAGGCCGACATCTCCGGCGCGAGATCGTAGGTCGCCACTTTGGGCGAGGGGATGAGCAGGCGGCGTTCGTGCGGGTACTCGCGCTCCGTGCCGCCGTTGAAAAAGTAGGTGACGTGAGCGTACTTCTCGGTCTCGGCCATGCGGTAGTTGCGCACGCCGACGGCGGCGAACACGTCCGCGAGAATGTTGTGCGGCTGCGTCTTCGGGAAAGCCACGGGCAACTTGAACGTCTTGTCATACTCGGCGAAGCAGACATACTCGACCGAGGGACGCGCGGGCGTGTCGAAGCCGTCGAAATCCGCCTGTGTGAGCGCGGCGGTGATCTGGCGGGCGCGGTCGGCGCGGAAGTTGAAGAAGATGACGGAATCGCCGTCCTGAATGGTCGCCACCGGCTCGCCCGTCTCGCGCGCCCGCATCACGATCATCGGCTCGACGAATTCGTCCGACACGCTGTGCTCGTAACACTCCTTGATGGCTACGACCGGATCGATCACGCGCTGCCCCTCGGCATTGACCAGCATCCGGTAGGCGCGCTCCGTGCGCTCCCAACGCTTATCGCGATCCATCGCGTAGTAACGCCCGCAGACGGAAGCGATGCGCCCGCAGCCGATCTCGGCGCACCGCACCTGCAACGCCTCGACGTAGCCGTAGGCGGACATCGGCGGCGTGTCGCGCCCGTCGAGGAAGCAGTGGACGTAGACGCGCTGCAAGCCTTTGGCGCGCGCCATCGAGAGGAGCGCGTAGAGATGTCCCTGCGACGAATGGACGAGGCCGTCAGAGAGCAGCCCCATCAAATGCAGCGCACGGTTGTTTTGCAGGGCGTTGTCCATCGCGCGGTTGAGGACTTCGTTCTGCAAAAACTCGCCCGACGCGATCTCGTAGTTAATGCGCTCCACGTCCGTGCGCAGGACGCGCCCCGCGCCGAGGCAGAGATGGCCGACGTTGGAGTTGCCCATGATGCCTGCGGGCAGCCCGACGCACTCGCCCGACGCTTGCAACAGCGTGTGCGGGTACTTCTCCAGCAACTCGTTGTAGAACGGCATCGAGGCTTGCGCGATGGCGTTGCCCTCATGCGTGGGGCTGTAGCCGAAACCGTCGAGAACGATGAGCGCGAGCGGGCCTGCTTGTTTGACGGACAACTGACGATCTCCTTTGAACATTGATCCTTACTTCTTCGCGGCGCGCGCCTTCTTCGTCGAACGGCCTTCTGCGCCCTTGACGTTCATCGCGGGTTTCGCCGCCGCTTCGAGTTGATAGAACGCGTCCGTGCCGGGGAAGCGCGCCGAGGTGCGGAGGTCTTCTTCGATGCGCAGGAGTTGGTTGTACTTGGCGATGCGATCCGTGCGCGAGAGCGACCCGGTCTTGATCTGCCCGGCGTTGGTGGC
>DASPJG010000560.1:0-2923 GCA_035628755.1 Pyrinomonadaceae bacterium | reverse complement strand
CGGGTTCGCTCGGCGGCGTCGGCATGAAGCAGCGGGCGAAATCGGCGGGGCGCGATCTGCGCATCGTCGCGGATCACGCGTTGAAGAATCGCAGCAACATGACGACCGGCGCGAACAAGGACGAACACCACCTGCGCGGCGTGAGCATCGAGCGCGACATTCCGGTTGACCTCTGGACTGACCTGCGCATGGTGCAGTCGGGCGAGCGTTGCCCGAATTGCGCCGAGGGCGTGCTCGAAGTCTCAAGGTCGCTCGAAATCGGCCACATCTTCAAACTCGGCACGAAGTATTCGAGGTCTATGAACGCGACGGTGCTCGACCAGAACGGCAAGGAAGCTCCTCTCGTGATGGGCTGCTACGGTATCGGCATCGAGCGCATCATGGCCGCCGCCATCGAACTCCACCACGACGCGGACGGCATCGTCTGGCCGCGCCGCATCGCGCCTTTCGACGTGGTCGTCACCGTCACCAACATCAAGCAGCCGGAGTTAAAAGAGGCGGGCGAGCGGCTCTACCGAGAGTTGCGCGCCGCTGGTCTCGAAGTGCTGCTCGACGACCGCGACGAACGCGCGGGCGTCAAGTTCAAAGACGCAGACCTGATCGGCATCCCCTACCGCATCACCGTCGGCAAGAAAACCACCGACGGCACGGTCGAACTCTTCGACCGCGCCGCGAAAGAATCCACGGACGTGAGCCTCTCGGATGTCGTCGCGCGCATCCAGCAACTCGCGCTCGCCGGTTCGTAAAAAATCAGGCGCGGGGCGCAAATCGCCCGCGCGGTGTCGAGAGTTCTTTGTCCCGAATCGCCGTCCGAGCCGCATTCAGTTTAAACCTCCTTGCGAACCGGGCGGCGATTCGGGATTTTGTTTGACATCGCGGCGCGCCTCGTTTACTCTGCACGCGCTTCAAGGGGAACGTCAGAGCCGCATCGCTCTTTTCGAGCTGTTTACCATCAACTGACAACTTAGAAATGCTGTGTCGTCTTACGGGCAACTGTAATGTCGTCATCCTCGTGGCCGACTTTTGACCCGCTGTCGCCCGCGCCTTATCCCGTCTTAACGCACCTGAAATTTACCGTCCGTCGCTCTTAGGCTTTCCTGCGTGCGCGCCTTGCGGCGGTTGAGAGTGCGCAGTGAGGCGCAGCCGTTTCCCCCTCGCCGTATCCCTCGTAGTCTGACCCGGCGCAGAAGCAATTCTTATCTATTTTTTTGCCCGAAAGAAAGGAACTCACCCCCGTGATGACCGAATCAACCATCTCCTCCATCATCGAAACCAAAGCCTTCACCAAACACCTCGGCATGTTCACCCACCCGAAAGGCGCGCATCTGACCGAACGCACGAGGCCGCTCGGCGCGTGGCTCGAACAGCGCATCGAACACGGCACATGGCCTTACAGCCGCTCGCTCTCGACCTCGCCCACGACCCACGCGCGCCTCACCAGCGCAAACGGCACAATCGTCGAAGGCGCAAACTTCGGCTCGCAGGACTACCTCGGCCTCGCCGCGCACGATTCGATCCACGAAGCCGCCATCCGCGCGCTCTCCGACTTTGGCCCACACAGCGCGGCCTCCGCCATCTTGCAGGGCAACTCCAGCCTCTCGCGCCGTCTCGAAGACGCGCTCGCCGAACACTTGCAGACCGAACACATCCTGCTCTTCCCCACGGGCTGGGCGGCGGGCTTCGGCACCATCGTCGGGCTGGTGCGCCCCAACGACCACGTCGTCCTCGATCAAAACTCCCACGCCTGTCTCATGCAGGGCGCGCGCGCCGCCACCGGCAAGCACACCTTCTTTCGTCACAACGACGTAGCGGACGCACGCCGCAAGCTCTCGAAGATCAGGGCGAAGGACGCCGACAACGCGATCCTCGTCGTGAGCGAAGGCATCTTTTCGATGGACTCGGACAGCCCCGACATCCTTGCTTTGCAAGAGACTTGCCGCGAGTTCAACGCCGTCCTGCTCGTTGACGTGGCGCACGACCTCGGCGCGTCGGGGCCGCAAGGGACGGGGCAACTCGGCTTGCAGGGAGTGCTCGGCAAAGTTGATCTCGTGCTGGGCGCGTTCTCGAAAACCTTCTCCAGCAACGGCGGTTTCCTCGCCACCCACGACGCGTCCGTGCGCCACTTCGTCAGCATCTACGGCGGCTCGCACGCCTTCTCCAACGCGCTCTCGCCCGTTCAGGCCGGCGTCGTCCGCGAAGCCCTGCGCATCGTTCGCTCGCCGGAGGGCGACGACCTGCGCGCGCGTTCCCTCTGCAACATACGGCAACTCCGCGCGGCGTTCGAGGCCGAAGGGCTGGAGTGCTACGGCCAGCCCTCGCCGATTGTCCCGGTCGGCGTCGGCGACGAACGGCTCGCCAAGCTGACCGCCCGCGCGCTCGAAGCCAACGGCCTCATCGCCAACATGGTCGAATACCCTGCGGTCGCACGCGGGCGCGCGCGCTTCCGCTTTCAGGTCATGGCGACGCACACGCCCGAACAGATCGAAGCGGGCGTCGGCATCTTCCGCCGCTCGCTCGCCGAAGCGCGCCAGCATCTCGCCGGATAATTCACGCTCCCAAGCGGCGTCAGGGGCAGGGAGCATTCGACGTTGAATGCCCCCTGCCCCTGACGCCGCTTGGTCTCGCACGGCAGTCCTCTCCTAGTTCATCACTTCGCTTATCAACAGGGTGAGGGCGTTGTCTTGGAGCGTCTTGTTGTTCTGGAGTTCGCTGTGGAGGTCGCAGGCGAAGACGCCGTAGGCGATGGGCAGCGGCGTGTTGAAGAGTTGGCTGCGGCGCGGCGCGGCGAGCCTTTCGCCCAGCAGCGAGCGGCGCGTGACGCGCCCGTCGCCGGGTTCGTACATCGCGCGGATAACATCCTTGCGCTTGATCTTGCGCCCGGAAACGTCGCGCAACTCGCGCGGCTCGGTGAGGGTGCGCCAGC
>DASPJG010000559.1:0-3879 GCA_035628755.1 Pyrinomonadaceae bacterium | reverse complement strand
TGCGTTTGACGTAGGCATCGAAGAACTCGGCGGCGTCCTGTTCGGTGTCCCACGCCGTGAGTTGGGCGAGCAAGACCTGACGCTTCGCGCGGTTTTCGTAGAGCGCAAAACGGTCGCCGCCCCAGCCCGCGACGGCCTGCTGCGACTCTTTCTCCGCGCGTAAGTATTCGTCGAGGATTTGAAAATAGCCCCACTCGCCGGTCACATCGTAGTCGAGCCGCGTCCAACCTTTGCCGAGCAGCCCGGCGATTTCGGGCAGGTTGATTTTCAGGGGCGCTTCGCGTGCGAAATATTTTTCGGCGTGCAGGATTTGTTCGGTTGACTGCGGCAAATTTTTGTAGGCTTCGGAGACGAGCTGCCAGCCGCCACGCCGGTAAACTTGCGACGCCCATTCCATGCCCTGCTTGTAGGGAAAGAGCAGTGAATCGCGCAGGACGCGCGGCGCGCGCTCTATCTTTTCAGACGCGCCCCCGCCCGCGTTCATTGATTTCATCATCGCCGCGACGCGCTTCAAATCGCGCATCACATAGAATGTCATCACGAGAGTCGCGTCGCCTTCGACGAGGGCGTGCGCGGCGAGTTCGGCATCGGAGTCGCCTTTCGGCCAGTCCTCGAAGCGACGCAGGTTGAAGTGCTGATCCTGAAGCGCGTGCGTGAGTTCGTGCGCGATGACGGGCTGCTGTGCGTCGAGGTCAATCCAATCGGCGAGATAAAACTCCTGCGTCTTCGGGTCGTAGTAGCCCGCCACCTGTTCGGTGAGCAGTTCGATGGTGAAGGAGCGCATCGCAAAGTCGGCGGGCACGAGTCCCAGTTTCTTGAGCGCGAGTTCGGTCGCGCGGAGTTCGGCGGGTGTCGTCTGCCGGTCGAGGTTGCGCACCAGCATGCGCTCGATCTCGGCGCGTGATTGCGCCCCGCTCTTGACCGCGCGGAGCACTTCGAGTTGCCTGATCTCGCCCGTCTCTTTCAAGACTTCGGTGGTCGCCGCCGCCACGCTCTCGCTGCGCGGGTTGACGACCGCCGCGGGCGGTCTTTGCGGCGCGGCGACCTGTGCCGACGAGTTCAGCGTAACCGCAGGCGATAGACCCATCGCGCAGGCAAACACGACGAACAGGACGAATCCCGCGCCCCGCCAGCCAGACTTATTTCTCTTTGACATCTCGAACCTTTCGCTTTTATAGTCCGCAGACACACGGCTCATTTCGGTAGTGTAGATTGCTCTCCGTTGGAGAGCAATCGAACGGGAGACTTTTATGATGGCTGAAACTGCGATGGACGATGCTCTGTTCGACGTGTGGCACGAGACGACCCTCCGCGTGCGCTACGCCGAAACGGACAGGATGGGCGTCGTCTATCACGCCAATTATCTCGTCTGGTTTGAAATAGGCCGCACCGAGTTTTGCCGTGCGCGCGGCTTCGCCTACCGCGACATGGAAGAAAACTCAGATGCCTTCCTCGTCGTCGCCGAAAGCTATTGCCGCTACAAAGCCCCGGCCTTCTACGACGACGAACTGATCGTGCGCACGCACATCACCGAACTGCGCCGCCGCTCCGTCCGCTTCGGCTACGAAATCCTGCGCGCCACGGACGGCCTCATCATCGCCGAAGGCGAGACCGGCCACGTCGTCACGGACGGCAATGGCCGCGTCAAATCAATGCCCGAACACTACCGCGATCTTCTCTCCGCCGTTCCCGAAGAAGACATCCACACGTCGCAACTCCCGCAACGCATCGAACCCGTTCCCGAAGGCAGCGCGCCCTGAGAAGCAGGGATGAAGCAAACGAGGGATGAAAAAGCGTGGCCGCTCAACTTGAGCGGCCACGCTTTCAGGTTTGTACGCGCCCTTTGCTCGACGCTCTTGCTTGTTACTTGACGCCGAACTTGCCGCTCATCAGCGTCCCGCCCCAGTGGATTTTGACTTCGCCGTCGCCGTCCGCGTCGGTCAGATGGATCGTCAACATCTCGGTTGACTCCGGCGCTTTCTCAAGTTTCAAGGGCAACTCGGCGACGTAACCCTCTTTCAGCGCGGGCGCGCCCCAGACGCCGGTCTTTGGATGGAAGGCGAGCGTCCACGAGTCGTCGCCCGTGCGGCGCACCCAGAGCGAATACTTACCGGCCTTCAACTCTTTGCCGCCGACGACGAGGTCGGCGTCGGTCGTGATCTCCGTTGCCTGATTCATCCCGACGCGCCAGACCGTGCCGACAGGGGCTTGCGCCAGCAGGTCGCGGCCTTTCATGCTGGGGCGTCCGTAGTTGATGGAAATCTTTTTGCCTTTGATGGTCGTTGCGGCGTCGGCGCGCTCCGGGGCGGCCTTTTGCGCTAGCGGCGTGGCCGCGTCCGGCGCGGGCGTAGCGGTGTTCTGCGCCTGCGAGGAGCACGCGCAACAGAGCAACAAGAGCAGCGGTAAAAATGTACGGGTCTTCATCTGAAATCCTCCATGACTAATGCGTGTGGTGTCGGAAACTTTGCCGCCGATTATAACCCGTGAGTGAAGCGATTGGCTTGTCGAGACGGCATGTGGGATCAAGATTCGTGCGGCAGCGAGAGGCGCGAGATTTCGCGCGCGCGCCCGGTTTCATCGTCAACGTCTATGACGACGGCGCAGATGCGGACGTTGCCCGTGGAGTGTTCCGCGCGCCGGTGCGTGACGGAGGTGAAACGCGCGATCACGTCGTCCTTGTCCATGCCGATCACGCCCGCGTAGCTGCCCGTCATGCCGATGTCGGAGAGGAAGGCCGTCCCGCCGGGCAGGATGCGCTCGTCTGCCGTCTGGACATGCGTGTGCGTGCCGACGACGGCTGAGACGCGCCCGTCCAGAAACCAGCCCATCGCGCTCTTTTCCGAAGTCGCCTCGGCGTGCATGTCAACGAGGCGCACGCGCACCTCCGGCGGGATCGAACTGATCAACTCGTTGGCGACGCGGAAGGGATCGTCCGACGTGCCCATAAAGACGCGCCCGATCAAATTGACGACCGCGACCGCGACGCCGCGCACCTCGCCGATCCACAGGCCCGCGCCCGGCGTGCCCGGCGGATAGTTGCCGGGGCGCAGCAGCCGCCCGTTCTGTTCGATGTAGGGGATCACGTCGCGCTTGTCGAAGATGTGATTGCCGGAGGTCATCACGTCAATGCCGCTCTGGAAGAGTTGGTCGGCGAGCGTGGGCGTGATGGAGAAACCGCCCGCGACGTTTTCCGCGTTCATCACGGCGAGGTCAATCCGGTGCTGTTCGCGCAAGTCCTGTATGCGCTCCAAAATCGCCACGCGCCCCGGCTTCGCCACCACGTCGCCGATCATCAACACTCTCATCCGTGCGCTCCAAAGAAGTAAATCGTGAATCGTAAATCGTGGATAGAGTAAAACCGTTTTTATCTATTCACGATTTACGATTCACGATTTAGAAAAGGATGGCAGAGGGACATCCGCAAAGCCGTTCCGAAGCCGTAATTGAACCTGCACTCAACAGGTGGGTGTCCTTTTATGAGCCGCGGCCTCTGGCAGTTCCTTAACGATGAAGGAATGCACTGGCTATCAAAGCGGCGTCGGACTCCCTTATCAACGGCATTGGCTCAACATGGGAAATCGGTGACGAACCACGCAGAATAAATTCCCTCAGCCGACTCGGATACTAGCATAAAACGGACGCCCGGTTATCAATTTTCAAGCCCCAAAAAAGGCTCTCGAAACTTGACAACTGCCGTCCGTTTTTTCTCGGGTTTCAGGTAAAAGAGATGTTGCTCTGGTTGGCGGTCTGCTGTTCGGCGACGGTGCGCGCCTTGAGCAAACGGTCGAGCAGGTCGGCGCATTCGCCGCTGCGCGCGGCCAGTTGCGAGTCGGCCTGTTCGTGGAGGCGTTTGAGGCGGTGGAGTTCGTCCGCGATGTG
>DASPJG010000558.1:0-2323 GCA_035628755.1 Pyrinomonadaceae bacterium | reverse complement strand
TCACCGAGATCGTGGATCACAACCCGGCCTAAGACGAGCGATAGGCGGCGCACGGTATTTTGTGGTTGCACGCGCCGCGTGCCGCAAGATATCTTGTCTTCCCGTCGAAGTTTCTTCTTTGCGGGTGGCTTTTAAGGTATGATATTTCGCGCGCGGGTGGTCTAACAAGGAAGCGTCCCGCGCGCTTTGGACTTATGCAGAAAACTTCCAACATCACGATTCAGGAATTCGGCGGGCGCGTGGCGAGCGTGTGGCAGGGCTTACGCCCTTCGACGCGCAGCCTCGTCGAGCACGCGCTCACGTCGGCTGCGCCCGTTACCGCGTCGCCGCGCAGCGCGCCCTACGACGCGCGTTCGGAATGGGAATTGAGCCGCCTGCTCGCCGCGCTCGACGGTCGCGCAAAGGAGACCGGCGCGCGCATCCTGAGCACCGAAGAGGTGAGCGAACTGGCGCGCATGGCCGAAACCTGCGCCCACGTCCTGCACGGCGAAGCGCGCTCGGCGGAAGTCTTCGCACAACTTTTGGAGCGCGCCTTCGCCGTCCGCGACTACGCGCGCATTGACGTACTCGCCAACACCTTCACCGCGCGGCTCCCGGCTGCCGAGGTGTGCGAACTCGCGCGCCACCCGAACCCGCGTGTGCGCGCTCTCGCGCATGAAGCCCTCGCGCAATCGCCCACGAGCGTGCTCGTCGAACTACTCGGCGATCCGGTGGACGCCGATGTGGCGCGCGACGCGCTCGAATTACAGGCCGACGATTACGGCTCGGAAGAAGCCCGCTGGGTCGTCGGCGCATTGGAACGCGCCGAAGCCAGCGAGGACGAACTATAAAAAAGCCGCTCGAAATCGAGCGGCTTTTCACTTTAGTCCGGCCTAAAGCCCGACCTTTCTTTCCCAATCCTGAACAACTCAACCGGCGAGCGCGCCCGCTGTTTCCCGATGCGCCTCGCCGATCTCGCGCAGCCGCGCCACCACCTGTTCGATCAGCCAGTTGGGCGTCGAAGCCCCTGCCGTGACGCCGACGCGCCCGATGCCGCGCAAGTCCTCCGCGTCGATCTCCTCCGGCGTCTCGATCAGAAAACTACGCTCGCACTGCTCCTTGCAGACCGAAAGCAGTTTCAGACTGTTTGACGAATGCTTGCCGCCGATGACGTAGAAGGCTTCGACGTGCCCGGCGAGCGCGCGCGCGGCGTCCTGCCGGTCGCGCGTGGCCGAGCAGATGGTATTGACGATCTGCGGCTCGCTGTCAGACTTGGCGCGGACGGCTTCGGCGGCTTCGAGAAAGGTGCTGAGTTTGATCGTGGTCTGCGAGACGACTAGCGGCGCGTGGAGCGCGGGCAAATTCGCCACCTCGCCCGCATCGCGCACGACGTGTGAATTATTCGGCGCGTAACCGACGACGCCGATCATCTCCGGGTGATCCGGGTTGCCGACGACAACCACGTCGCGCCCCTCGGCGGCGGCGCGCTCCGCGAGCTTCTGCACTTTGGTCACAAACGGGCAGGTCGCATCAACTACGTGCGCGGCGCGCGCTTCGAGTTCGCGTTGCACCTGCGGCGTTACGCCGTGGGCGCGGATAACGGCGGTTACTTCGCCCTGCACGTCCGACGGCGCGTCAATCGTCGCGACGCCGTGTGATTCGAGGCGTTGAATCTCCTGCGTGTTGTGAATGAGTGGCCCCAGAGTGCGGACGGTCGCGCCCTGCGAGAGCGCGTCCTCCACCATCTCGACGGCGCGCTCCACGCCGAAACAGAACCCGTACTCCTCGGCCAACAAAACCTGCATGCGCGTTCCCTTCCCCGTCTTCGCTTCGTGATTTTTGACTTGAGACTCGCGCTCCGGTGTAAACCTTCCAATCGCCGCTCCGCGCCAGTCTAAACTCAAAATATTCTTTACCCCATGCCCTCCGGGGGCGGCGTCTGCGGCTGCGGTTCGCGCTGGCAACGCCGCTGCCATTCTTCGCGCAGGCGGTCGCCGCCGCGCAGGGCTTCGTCAATCCAACCGATCTTCTTATCGGCCAGCCAACCGACGCCGCCCCAGAAATTCTTCTCGAATTCGCCCAACTTATGAGCCACGTCGCGCGGCAGGACGGCGTAGGATGCGTCGCACAGGAAACGCAGCGCGTCCGAGAGCGTGTCGCCGCTGTGATAGCGTGTTTCGTTTGCTTCAGCCATAAATAAAAATCACTCCTTCAACCTCTTCATACGCCCACGCCGCCACGTTCGTTCCGCCCGTCAGATACTAGCACAACGAACACTGATTTATCAGGACTTGGCGGGAGCCTGCGGCGGCCTGATGCCCGTGTACTGCGCCGACGCGATGCG
>DASPJG010000557.1:0-3278 GCA_035628755.1 Pyrinomonadaceae bacterium | reverse complement strand
CAGTGTTCGCGCGCTTCGCTGAAGGCGCGGTTGGCGTGATAGGCGGCGGCGCGGCGCATGTGTTCGGCGGGGGGGAGCTGGGCGAGTTGGCCGTCGCTGGAGCGGCTTTCGCGGTCGAGCCGCCGCGCGTTTGTGAGCGCGGCATCGCCCTGCCCATCGGCGACCACGGTTTCGGCCTCGGTCTCATATTCAACAAAGGCGGCATTGGCGTTGGAGACGTTCGAGACTGCCGCAGGCTGGCTTTCGACGGGCACGCAGGCCGGGGCGAAGGCGAGCGTGAGCAGACCGGCAAAAATATATTGAGACAAAGAAACAAACATAGACGTGATTAGAACGAAATTATTGAACTCGATTATTGAACTCGATTGAGCGCCTGCTTCGCCGGAAGCGGGGAGCGGCCATGGCGCGTGGTTCGTTCGATGCTTGAGCAGCGGAACGCGTGCGCCGCCGGGCGGGGAGAGGTGTAGGACGACCGGCTGAAGCGTAAACTTCTAGATGAAAGCGGAGCAAGGCTTCAGCCGGTCGAAAAGAACTAGATGTTGCTGCCGCAGGACGGGCAACCGCAGTCGCAATCAATCGTCATCGTGTCGGACTTACCCTGACAGTAGGCGCTGCAATATTTCTCGCCTTCGTCCGCCGGGCAGGTGCAAGCGGCGTGTGCGCATTTTTTATTCTCGTCAGCCATTTCTCGATTCTCCTTCTCGTGGTTGGTGTGTGACGGCCAGTGCGTGGGCTATTCTAGCAGCCAACCCGCCGCCAGCGCACGCCTTGATCGCAGCCTGAGAGTCGGACTCAGGAAGCGGCCTCGCCCGCGTCCTCTTGAATCTCGAAACTCGAAACGATCTCCGCGCCGGGGCTGAGCGTTGCGGCGACACTGCAATACTTCGTCTCGGAAAGTTCGATGGCCTGCGCCACGGCCTTCTCCGACACGTTATGCCCGCGCAGGATGTGTCGCACCTCAAAGCGCGTGTACTTGCGCGGGTGCTCCGTTCGTCGCTCGCCGCGCACTTCAACCCGGTAGTCGGTCACGCGCTCGCGTTTCTTGCGGAGGATTGAGATCACATCGACGGCGGTGCAACTGCCGAGCGCGAGGAGCAAAAGTTCCATCGGCGTGGCGGCGGCAGAACGTTCGTGCCGCGTTTCGAGCGTCTGCGCGTGACCGCTCGGCGTGATAGCGACAAAGAGGTCGTCGCCCGCATAGTGAATCGTCGCTTTCGGGTCTTCGGAAGTCATCTGCAACTCCTTACCTGTGATACCGGCGAGCATAGCACGGGCGCGAAAAAGACGCCGCTCGCCCCTTCATGCGCACGCTATTTGCATGTAGCTGGAGTGGGCGGGGGGAATGTTCGCCCAAGCGTAGTGAAAAAGGCTCTTCCGCGTGCATTTCACTGGATTTGCATGATACGGAAAAGCATGCAGTGTGCATGATCTTTGTACATAAAAAAGGCGTCATCAGCAGCGCGGAAACTTTCTTTACACTGCGTCTTGAAAAATAGGCGGCAACCTTCTGGAAGCAGTGTCGAATCACATTTGACGGGCTACGGCTGCCGCCCTTCGGGGACAGGAAATCGTTCGACGCTCGTGCAGTTTCGCGAGCTCGAAACTCAACTTGCGACGGGCGAGAAAGTTCGTCGCAGACGCGAGCGCGCATCTCTCCTCTTTCTCAAACATCACTCCCCCCACAATGCAGAAATCGCGAGGCGCATGTCCTTGAACTTTCGGTCTCGCGAGAAGTTTGGAAGATAACAAACGAGTGAAACAGCAAAAATGGAGGGAAGAATAAATGAATAAGGCAAGACAAATTATTTCGGCCTGGATGGTGCTCGCGATGCTGAGCCTCAGCTTCGGCGTGCAGGCGCAGACGACGCGCCGTCCGGTCTATCGCAACATGAACCAAACGCGGCAACTTCTCACGCGTCTGGAAACCAACGCGGAGCGTTTCCGCCTGAGCCTCAGCCAATCGCTCGACCAGGGACGCCTCGACGGCACTCGCCGCGAAGAAAATATCTCCAACGTGCTCGATGATTTCAACCACATTGTGGATCACGTGCGCGAGCGTTTCGCCCGGCAGCAGTTGGCCGCCGCCGACGTGGATGCGTTGCTGGCGCGCGCCTCGCGTCTCGACCGTTTCATGACGAACCGGGGCAACCGTGTGACCCCTCGCGCGCAAAGCGATTGGGCGTTGTTGAGAAACGACCTCGACCAACTGGCGGGCATTTACAACGTGGCCTGGAATCGCAGCAACACTGCTCCCTACTCGCCCTACCCGCCGACGGACAACAACTATAACTACGACACCGGGCTGACCGGCACATATCGCCTCAACGTGGCGCAGAGCGAAGACCCGCGCCGACAAGCGCGACTCGCGACCAACACTTTGCCCGCGCGCGAACGTCGCCGCGTGCTCGACACGCTCATCACGCGTCTTGAGTCGCCGACGGAACTCGCCATCGAACGGCGCGGCGACAATGTGACCATCGCTTCGACGCGCGCCCCGCAGATCAACTTCATCGCCGATGGCAGCGAGCGCACCGAGCGCGGCGCAAACGGCAACACCATCCGCGCGCGCGCGGCCTTCTACGGCGACCAACTGACGGTCAGCAGCACGGGCGATCTCAACAACGATTTCACCGTCACGTTCGACCCGCTCAACAATGGCCGCAGCTTGCAGGTGACGCGCCGTATCACCCTACCGAACGTCGCCGCGCCTGTTGTCGTGCGCAGCATCTATGACCGGACGGCTGACGTGGCTCGCTTCGATGTCTACCGGGGCGGCGGGGTTTATCCCACCACCGGCACGGTTGGCACCAGCACCAGCGACAGCTACGGCATCACTAACGGCACGACCTTGATCGCCACGCTGAACACCGACCTGAACACGCGCAACTCGCGCGAAGGTGATCGCTTCACGATGACCGTGCGCGAGCCTTCGCAGTATTCGGGCGCGACCATCGAGGGTCACATCTCGCAGGTCAACCGTTCGGGACGCGTCACGGGTCGCTCGGAGTTGACCTTCAACTTCGACCGCATCCGCATGAACGACGGTCGCACGTATAACTTCGCCGGCTTCGTGGAGAACGTGCGCACGGTCAACGGCGAGAGCGTCCGCGTGGACAACGAGGGCACGGTGCAGGATAGCAGCCGCACCGACACGACCGTCCAGCGCACGGCCATCGGCACGGCGGTCGGCGCGATCATCGGCGCGATTGCTGGCGGCGGTAAGGGCGCGGCCATCGGCGCGGTGCTCGGCGCGGGCGGCGGCGCAGGCTCCGTCTACG
>DASPJG010000556.1:0-5344 GCA_035628755.1 Pyrinomonadaceae bacterium | reverse complement strand
GAAGAGCGTCACGTTGGCGGCGATGTTTACGGTCGTGCCGTTGTTGATGCCGGGGCCGGAGTTGTGTGAAATGGTGCTGTCCACTATTTTCACGCGCGCTCCGTTTTGCAGCGTGATGCCTGCGCCGGGATTGGACGCGCCGCTCACGGGGATACGGAAACCGTTGGCCGTGATGAACGATCTGGAGATCACCATCCGCCCGTTGTCGATCAGGTGAATGCCGTTGTCGCGGTTGTTTTCGATCAGGCAGTTTTCGACGTTGACGCGCGAATTGTTGGCCGTCACGATGCCGTCCAAGAAATTGCGGATGATCAGATTCCGCAGCGTCACGACACGGTCGGCGCTCGTCATGTTGACGGTGATGCCTGCCGAGTTCTGGCGCGCGGTATTGCCGCCCGCCGGGTCGCCTTGCAGCACCGCATCAATGATCGCCGACACGCCGGGCGCGGCTTCGAGCGTCACGTTGCCGGGAGTGGCGCTGCCCTGATCGGGAAGCGCGGGGATCGTCACGCCGATGAGCAGCACTTCGGCGAAGCGACCGGAGGTGACGATGGTGATGCGCCCGTTGTTGTTCGCGCCCGTTCCCGCCGCCGCGCCCGTGCCGGGGCCGAGGGCGGCTTTAAGGGTGCCGAAAATGCGGTCGGCGCCGTCCGTGTCTTCAGCCGTGCCGATGCGACCGTCGCCGTCGAAGTCGCCGCACGTACCGGGCGAGACGATGGTTGTGCCGGGGACGGGGCTGTCGCAGTTGCCTTCAACCAGCACCGGGTGGTTCGCGGAGACGTTCACAGTGCTCCAACTCGCGCCGGACACTATTAAAGCTGCCATCGCCGCTGTGTAGAGCGCGATGCGAAGGCCGCGAAATCTAAAACGTGTATGGGAGTGTTTCATTGTTGTTCTCTTTCCTTCAATGAGTTTAGGGCAAGATACGGATGCCGGACGCGCGGCCCAGGTCAGGCGTCCGGCGAAGTTGTCGGGACTCTGGCAAGATCGCTATCGCAGCCTCACTTCAAGCGTTGACCGCGAAGAATAATATTTAATGGGGGCAGCATCCTCAATATTTGAGTTCGGTCGGCATCGGAACGCAGACCTCGTCTCTCGAACAGGCAGCATCCAGAGACAAAACCTCTAACCCGGTGTGTTGTGATATACGCCTTCAAGTATAGTCTGGATTTAACATAATCGGTCGTTACAGGTCAAAGGAATTTTTGCGGGGCGCAACAGGGATGCGTTGCGGTTTGCCTCCGGCGCAGAGAGGCATCGAGACAAGTCGGCTTCAAATATGCGACGACGCCTGAGCAAACCCTCAAGCTGGGACGACTCTCTAAACAGCACGCCCGCGCCTTTGGCAAGTTGCGGCGCGGGCGTTAGAGTGTCGAACGGTAGATCAGACAAAGTCGCCTTTAGGATCGTTCCCGTGTCTGCAAGGAAAAAACGATGAAAGCATTTATCCCGGCCATCTTGATGTGCGTGAGTTTAATCACCGCCGCTCCCGCGCCCGCAGCCTTCGCGCAGGGGCGCGCGAGGGTGAGGAGGACAACCACGACTCCTCCGCGAACCGCCGCTGCCCAGACGCCAAGTTGCAGAACCTCTCAATTGTCTCTGCCGGGCGCAGACGTGGGAGCGAAGATCAACGCCTGCGATGCCGCGCTCGGCGCGGATGGCGTCAGAGGGGTCATCCACGTCGATACCGGCGGCTCGATCTCGACTTACGTCAACCTGAGCCGTGGCCGCACGCTCTGGTTTCACAAAGGGACGTACACCTGCGATGCCCCCTACACCAGAGAGACCGCGTTTCAGGCCGAGTTCGGATTGATTCGCTATCGCGACGATGTCACGATCAAAGGCGACGGGTGGGAGACCATTATCGCCGAACCGCTCCCCACCAACCGCCCGACCGTTTTCGCGCCTTACGTTTCTTCCGTGCGCACCGAAGGCAGCTACTTTCACGGCGTGACGCGGAACGTGACGATCCGCGATCTGCAAATCAAAGGCCGCCAGACGGCGGCCTCCAACGGCACGTATTCCACCATCGAGATCGGCAACTCACATAACGTGCTCGTGGAGAACGTCTTTCTCAACCAGACGACGGGCAACGGCATCACGGCGGGCGGGTCGTCGGGCGTCTCCTCGCTCGACGGCTGCGGCGAAGGCCGTATCGAGCGCGAGTGTGCGAGCCGTGTCGTGATGCGCAACAACAGGTTGTTTCAAGTCCAGAATCAGGGCTTGAACGTCGTCAACGGGCGCGAAGTCTCCATCGTCAATAACGTCATCAAGGATCACAACCGCATCAGCGGCTCGAACGGCACGGGCATTGACATCGAATCGAACGTCGGGTACGACCGCTTGCAGGCGATCCGCATCGAAGGGAACATGCTCGACTACACCAACTCGCCGCAAATCTTCGCCGGTAACGGGATCGCCGTGCAGGCGTCGGGGCAGGCCGATTACGGCCCCGTCTCAGTCACCGGCAACACGCTGATCGGCAACGTGCTGACGCCCACGGCGGTCGGCCACATGGTTTTCGGCATCTTCCTCGGCGGCGGAACCAAGCGGGTCACGGTCGCCAACAACACGATCCGGCGCACGGCCAATTCAGGGATCACCGCCTACGGCTCGCACCACGTCATCCGCGACAACGATCTGACGAGCGTCGGCGGCGGCGGCAACATCGCCATTACTCTCTACGGCACGACCGACTCGACCATCAGCGGCAACAAGGTGAGGATTGACCCGTCCGCGCCCGTGGCGAGCGACCTCATCGGCGAGATGCCGAATTCCGGGGCGAACCGCAATGTCATCGTGGGCAACGTTGCGAACACGCCGCCGCGCGTGCTGGGCGCGGCCTCAAGGGTCTCCGCGCACAGGACATGGACAAGCGTGGCGGGCAGGCCGTGAAGCCTCAGGCCGACAAGAGCACTGCACACAAGTCATCTTGCCTCTTTTCGTCTTGCGCCTTTACACTGCAAAGCACGCGTGAATAAAGAAGCGGGAGACGATTGTTGTTGAGGAGACTTGTGAAACAGGTTTTGATCAAGACCAACCTCTATCGCCCCGCGCTCAATCTATACAACAGCGTCCGCCAACTGCCGCAGGGAGGCCGCAACATCCTGCGCCGCGTCAAAGGCGCGCCGGACGGGCAGCCCCTCCCTCCCGCCAAATTGATCTTCACCGTCGCCGGTACGACCAACGTCGAGTGGTTTCTGCACACCGGCAAACTCGCCTTCGAGACGATCCGCGACGTGCTTGAGAAAAACGGCATCCCGCTCGGCTCGCTCGGAAAAGTGCTCGATTTCGGCTCCGGCTGCGGGCGTGTCGCCAGATACTGGCACGGGCAGACGGCGCAACTTTTTGGCACGGACTACAACGCGGAATTGATCGAGTGGTGCGAGGCGAACTTGCCCGCGACCAGTTTCGCGGTCAACAAGTTATCGCCTCCCCTGAATTACGGGAACGGAACGTTTGATCTCGTCTACGCCCTCTCCGTCTTCACGCACCTGTCGGAAGATTTACAGTTCGCATGGATGGATGAACTGAGAAGGATCATCAGGCCGGGCGGGCTGCTGTTTATCACCCTGCATGGCCGGTATTATCTCGCTCACGCGCTCGACGAGGCGCAGCGCGGCGAGTTCGAGGCGGGTCGCCCCGTGGTCGTTCACTCCAACTTCAGCGGCTCGAACGCGTGCAACATATATCACCCTGAGAGTTACGTGCGGGAGAAGATGACGAAAGGCTTCACGGTGGTTGATTGCATCCCCGAAGGCGCGCTCGGCAACCCCCGGCAGGATGTTTATTTGCTTCGCAAGAACGGCTGAAGAGAGCCGCTTTTCGCGGGTTGAGTCGCTTGACGCGCGCGAGGGGTGCGGTTACACTTGCCCGTCTTATTGAACTCTAATAAATACTTCCTGATGCAACTATGTAGCACGCGCGCGAAATCCGCCGCCACTCTCCGGGCGGCGCAGCCCGCCGGAAGACATCTATCGAAGATTGGATTTGAAGGTTTTGAGCACTCGCGAAAGCACGGGCGGTTTTGAAAAAGTAGAAGTCCACTCCGCAGGCGCTCCAACTCCCGCCCCGGCGTCGCCCCACCTGTCAACTCCCCCGCTGCTGCCAGCCGAACCCTTGATCAAGATCAGACCGCGCACGTCTTGGGTCGCGCTCGATCTGGCCGCCCTGTGGTCGTACCGCGAGTTGCTCTACTTCCTGACGTGGCGCGACATCAAGGTGCGCTACAAGCAGACCGCGCTCGGCGCGGCGTGGGCGATCTTGCAGCCGCTCTTTTTGATGCTCATCTTCACGCTGTTCTTCGGGCGCGTGGCGGGGCTTGCGCCCGGCGGAGTGCCCTACCCGCTCTTCGCCTTTACGGGACTTGTGCCGTGGACGTTCTTCGCCAACGCCGTCACGAGCAGCGGCAACAGCCTCGTCGGCAACGCCAATCTCATCACCAAAGTTTACTTCCCGCGTCTCCTCGTGCCGATGGCGGCGGTGGGCGCGGGGCTGGTTGATTTCGCCTTGTCGTTCGTGCTGCTCGTCGCCCTGATGTTTTATTACGGCGTCAGTCCGACGTGGCAACTCGCCCTGCTCCCGCCGCTTGTCCTGTTGACGACCCTGTGCGCGACCGGCGTCGGGCTGCTGCTCTCGGCCTTGAACGTCAAGTATCGCGACATCCGCTTCGCGCTCCCGTTCATGATTCAACTGTGGCTGTTCGTCTCTTCGGTGATCGTGCCGTCGAGCGTGCTGCCGGAGCGTTGGCGTTGGCTGCTTGCGCTCAACCCGATGTCCGGCATCATCGAGGGCTACCGCGCCGCGCTGCTCGGCCAGCCGTTCGACTGGACTGCGCTGGCCCTCGCCGCCGTGCTCACGCTCGTCGTGCTCGCCTGCGCCGTCGTCGCCTTCCGGCGGATGGAGAAGCAATTCGCCGACATCATTTAGCACGCGATGACAACAATCATTAGAGTCGAGAATCTGGGGAAGCAGTATCGCATCGGCGGGCCGCAGGCCGCCTATTCGACTTTGCGCGAAACGCTCGTCGGGGCAGCTCGCGCGCCCTTCAAGTGGGCGCAGAAGAAGCGACGCGCACGCGGCGAAGAGCGTTCAGGAGGCTTGGTGTGGGCGGTCAGGGACGTGAGTTTTGAGGTGCAGGCGGGCGAGGTGGTGGGCATCATCGGCAGGAACGGCGCGGGCAAAAGCACGCTCCTGAAAATGCTCTCGCGCATCACCGAGCCGACGACGGGCAGCGTCGATCTCTACGGTCGCGTCGGGAGCCTGCTCGAAGTCGGGACGGGCTTTCACCCCGAACTGACCGGGCGCGAGAACGTCTTCCTGAACGGCGCGATCCTCGGCATGA
>DASPJG010000555.1:0-10316 GCA_035628755.1 Pyrinomonadaceae bacterium | reverse complement strand
CGCCGCCGTGTGCGCTGGCAAGTTGCATGGCGAAGGCGTGGACGCGGCCTTGCGGGACGCTATCTTTGAAGACGACGATATAGTTGTTGGGAACGGCGTTGTCGTGACGACGAATGAGACCGGTGGAGTTCGGTTCCTGTCCGAACGTGATTTGGGGAATGAGTGACAGTAAGCAGAGAGTCAGCAGGAGAACTTTGTGTAGCTTCATTGAATCACCTATAAATTTTTTAGTGAAAAGGAATCCGGAAGAAATCGCGCCCGAGACACGCGCCGGGCATACCTGATCGTTTCGCACACTTCCGCCTGTAAAACCCGCGTGAGTGGTAACCGCCTGTCCGAAAATTTGGTCGTGAATTGTTTGAAACGATGCGAGCCGGATGCGACGATGTCTGGCCTTCAACTTAGACAGTATCGCAGTGGGTTCTCTGCTTGGGGGTTTGTCCGGCTTGCTCCATCTAATAGTGCAATGGGCGTTCCACACGCTTCTCAAAACCTAAAGCCGGGAAGTGCAACACTTAGCGACGGGGCGGGAAAGAGGGCAGGGAATCGGGGGTGTTTCAGTATGAAACTCAAGGCGCATTCGATGGTTCAGAGTAAAACAAAACGGAATTACAAGGATTCTGCAATATGGAGGGCGTTCAGGCGTTTATTGTTGCAAACAGGAGGGAAGAAAGCGGCGGGGCGCGCGAATGACACCCGCATAATGTCGCTCCGACGCAATCAAAACTTCACATGTTCTATTCTGCAACCGGCGCGAGGGCGGGCGAGAGCGGCACACGGAAACAGAGTAGTTCCGGGAGCAGCGACGAATGCCGCGGCTCTTAATCTGTTCTTGTCCCTGCCAGGACTTTTCATAGCGTGCGCGCGGCGAACTTAGAGGTTGATGAGTTTGAAGCGTTTTAATTTGCGGTAGAGGGTAGGGCGGTGCATGTCGAGAATTTCTGCGGTCTTTCTGACGTTGCCGCCGGTGCGTTCGAGCGTCTGGGCGATGGCTTCGCGCTCGATCTCTTCGAGCGTGAGGTGCGGCGGGATGAGGCATTTTACCTGAGCCGTCCCGGCCTGTTTCAGATGTTCGGGCAAACTCTCGACCGTGAGTTGTTCCTCCTGACAGAATAGGACGGCGCGTTCGATCACGCTTTCGAGTTCGCGGATGTTGCCCGGCCAGTCGTAGCGCATGAAGAGCGAGAGCGCGGGCTGCGAGATGCCGCGAATCTGCTTATGATACTTCTCGGAATAGCGTTGCAGAAAATGATCGGCGAGCGGGAGCAGATCGTCCGGGCGTTCGCGCAAGGGCGGGACGGTGATCTTGACCGTGCTGATGCGGAAATAGAGGTCTTCACGAAGCAGCCCTTCACGCGTGGCCTGAAGCGTGTTGCGGTTGGTGGAGGAAATCAGCCGGAAGTCAACCTGTAACTCCTGCTCGTCGCCGAGACGGCGCAGCTTGCGTTCCTGCAACACGCGCAGGAGTTTGGCCTGCAAGTGTGCGGGCATCTCGGCGATCTCGTCCAGAAGGAGCGTGCCGGTGGCGGCGGCCTCGATCAGCCCGCGCTTGTCGCGGTCAGCCCCGGTGAACGCGCCGCGCTTGTAGCCGAACAATTCGGATTCGATGAGGTCGGGCGGAAAGGCCGCGCAGTTGATGCGTATGAAGGGGCGGCTCGCGCGCGTGCTCTGGAGGTGGACGGCGGTGGCGATGAGTTCTTTGCCCGTGCCTGATTCGCCTTCGATGAGGACGGAGGCTTCCGAGGGGGCGGTGGCGCGGATGGTCTCGTAAATCTGCCGCATCTGGCGGCTGCTCCCGATCATCCCGTAGGCTTCCTTCTCGCCCGCGAGCGTGCTCTTGAGCACGCGGTTCTCCTGTTTGATACCGGCGAACTGAAGCGCGCGCTCCGTGAGCATGATGATCTCGTCGGGCGTGAAAGGCTTTTCGACGTAGTAATACGCGCCCTGCTTGATCGCGCTGATGGCGACATCGAGCGAGCCGTGCGCGGTCATCAGGATCACTTCCGTATCGGGATTCTCGGCCTTGATGCGGTTGAGCACCTCCATGCCGTTGGTGTCGGGCAGGCGGAGGTCTGTGAACACCAGATCGAACGTGCGCCCGTCGAGCAGGCTCGCCGCCTCCGACATGGTCGCGGCGGTTTTCACCTCGTAGCCCTGCTCCTCAAAAATCATCTGGAGCGCGCCCGTGATGCTGCTCTCATCGTCTATCACCAGAATTCTGACCCATGAACGCATCTTTATAGTTACTCACTTTTCCGCCGGCAACTCGATGGTAATCTGCGTCCCGACATCCGGGCGACTTTCGATGTGGATCGCCCCGCGGTGTTGCTCGATCACCTTCTGGGCGTAAGGCATGCCCAGCCCGAGTCCCTGACTTTTCGTGGTGTAGAAAGGCTCGAATACTTTCTCGACCTGCTCCGGGGTCATCCCGCAGCCGGTGTCGGCAATCGTCAGTTGACTCGTGCCGTTCGAGCGGCTGGTCTTGAGGGTCAGCCGCCCGCCGCTCGGCATTGCCTGAATCGAATTGAGCGTCAGGTTGATGAGCGCGGAGGTAATGGAAGTTTCGTCGAGCAGCGCGACGACTTCGGTGTCGGGGAGTTCGAGATGCTCTTCGATGCGATAGGCGTTGATCTGCGGCTGCAACATGTGCACTACTTTTCTGACGACGTGGTTTAGATCGACGGGGCGCGGCGCGAGCGAGACGGGGCGCGCTAAACTCAGTATTTGCTCGGTTGTGCCGATGAGGTGGTTGACGCTGTTGATGATCCGGTCGCAGAGCGCCAACTCGCTCTCGGAGAGTTTGCCGCCCAGTTTGCTTTTCAAGTGCATGGCGTAGAGCAGCAAACCGGCGAGCGGGTTTTTGACTTCGTGCGCCACCTGCGCGGCGACGCGTCCGAGCGCGGCGATCTTTTCGTTGTGGAAGAGTTGCCGCTGCATCTCCTCCTTCTCGGCCTCCAATCGTTTGCGGATCGACCAATCGCGCACGATCAAGACCATGAGACGCTCTTTGTCCATCGTGAGCGTGCTGCACGAGACGGCGACCGGCAGAAACGCGCCCGACGATGTTTTAAGCGACACCTCTTTGTCGCCGCAATAATTGTCGTCCAAAAACGCAGAAAGCTGGTTGCCGGTTTCGCCGTCGTCCGTCCCCCACGTCAGCGCGCCGATGTCTTTGCCGATTAATTCCTGCGGGCGACAGCCGAAGAGTTCGCAGAACTTGTTATTGACCTCGACGATGGTGTGGCTCTCGGCGGCCACGATCACGATGCCGTCGTTGGCATGCTCGAAGATAGTCCGGTAACGCTCTTCGCTGGCGGTCAACTCGCGCTGCTGGCGTCCGACCAGACGCAAGAGGAGGGTGACGACGATCACGTCAACGACAGTCGAGATGAAGATGTGTTCGAACCTTTGCTGCATCCTCCAACGGGAGACGCTGTTGGCCTCGCCCGGATAATACGTCTCGATCACCGAGTAGAAGGGCATCATCAGAATCTTCTCCCACGCCAAGACGACGACTACGGTCAAGACGACCGTGAGCGCGGTGAAGAAAATAACGATGAATAAGTTGCGACCTTTTTTCATGACCGCTTCTCGCTTTAAGTTTAGAGTGGTGCGGATTCTCCTGCGAGAAGAAACGCCGGATGGGTCTGGTGGCGGACGCGGGTGGACTGCGTCCGCTTCTTCCGGCGTTCGACTGCTTAACCGCCCTGTTGGCAGTCCCTCGGTGAATGGGGTTATGAAGCTGAAGAATAGCTGATGAAGTTCAATTCACCGGCTACTGGAGCGGGACTGTCGGGAACAGTTGGAACATACTCTGGCGGCAAATCGTTGTCAAGAAGAGTTAGCGCGCGCCGCGACCGCACGCGAATCATTGCCGGAAAACTACTTTTCAGCTACCGGCAGGACACGCGTGTGTGAGTTTCAATGCCGTCATGTGCGGTTTATTGCATGACTACAAAAATGTCTTGCGTTATTTGGGCTTAGCTGGTAACTTCGGAAAACAATCAGAGGCTGTACCGATTGCGTTAGAGTTTTGCTCCACTGCACCGCTGCCTTCCGGCATGCGTTCCCAGCACTTAAGATAGATAAACTTCGAGCCCAGGGTTAGCAGCGCAATTTTCAGGCTCATTATCTCCCGATGATGAGTTCGCAACGCCGCTTTACGCTGTAAATTAGCAGTACCATAAGACGGCTTCTTCAATTCCAACAAGGTTAGGAGCCTTCCAACTTACAGCATAGGTCGGAAATTGACACCCGAAGTTTCGGGCGATGTTATGCGCCCGAATGCCCGCGTCTTAAATTTCCGTCAACACAAACCTCTTCGGGCAACACAGGCTTTAAGACACAGTTGCCCTTGCCTTAGTTCCCTCTGCGGAATTGCCGGGGCAGTTTTCCTGAATGATCGAAATCAACCGGCATCTGGATGGTTGGTTCGACGGTTCAGGGAATGTTCAGGCAATCACCCAAAGCATTTCGCATAGCTTGGTACGACTTAAGAAGGAGAATACATATGGCGAAGTCCCCCAAGAGAGATAAAACCAGAGAGAAATCATCCATCATCGCCGCCAGAAACCGGCGCGAATTGATCGCCGCCGGTCTCGGTCGCCGCGACCTGCTGAAAATGGGGCTGCTTACGAGCGCCGGGATGCTCATCCCCAAACTGGGTCTCAGCGCGCGCCCCTTGACCAGCGCCGGCTACCTTGACGATACCCCACAGAGCCGCCCCACCCGTTCATTCATCGAGGAGATGCCTCGCCTCCAGATCAAACAGCCCGTCGCCGACGCTTCCGCGCTCACCGGCCCCGACCCGCAGGCCGCTCCCAACACCCTCGGCGGTGAGAGCCGCACGGTCGCCCATCAGGCCTTCGCGCAGTTTCCCCCGCAGAAGTATTACGAAATGCACCAGAAGGCCTTTCAGGCCAAGTCCTCGCCCGACTTCGTGCAGCCGACGACGTTGTGGGGCTTCGACGGCATCTTCCCCGGCCCGCTGTTCGTGGCGCGCTACGGCGAGCCGATCCTGGTGCGCCAGTTCAACGACCTGCCGGCGGAGAACGACGGCTTCGGCATCAACTCGACGACGACGCACCTGCACAACGGGCACACGCCTTCGGAGTCGGACGGTTACCCGTGCTTCTTCAACCCGAGCGGGAAGTTCTACGACCATCACTATCCGAACGTGCTGGCGGGCGTCAACTCGACGCACATCGCGCAGGGCGGAGACATCCGGGAGTCGATGCACTCGCTGTGGTATCACGACCACCGGATCGACTTCACGGCGCAGAACGTCTACAAGGGGCTGGCCGGGATGTACAACCTGTTTCACCCGGAGAACTCGGCCTACGACACGGGGAACGAGAACACGGGGTTCCGGCTGCCGAGTTTCCCGGACTACGACATCAACATGGTGTTCAACGACGCGGTGTACGATGCGGAGACGGACCAGTTAGCATTTGACTTGTTCAACCTGGACGGCATTCTTGGCGACAAGATGCTGGTCAACGGGAAGATCAAGCCGGTGCTGCACGTCAGCCCGCGGCGGTATCGGTTCCGCTGGCTCAACATGGGGCCTTCACGTTTCTACCAGATGGCAGTGCTCGACCCGACGAACAACAGCAGCAAACCCTTCTGGCAGATCAGCGTGGACGGCAACTTGTTGAAGAAGCCAGTGCTGGTGACGGGCGGCTGCCGCATCTCGGTGGCGGAACGCGTGGGCGTGATCGTGGACTTCACCGGACTTCAAGGCAAGACCTTCTACCTTGTGAACCGGATGGAGCAGGACGACGGGCGCGGCCCGGAAGACGACCTGTTGAGTGTGGGACAGGGCGACAGAATCCTGAAGATCGTGGTGGACGGCCCCGTCGTCGCCGACAACAGCATCAACCCCGCGAATATCCCCGCCAGTCAGGAAGTCTATTTCTACGACTTCCCCGATACGCTACCCGCGCCGCGCGTCACGCGCACCTTCGAGTTTGAGCGCAACAACGGGCAGTGGGCGGTCAACGGCAAGTTCGCCGCCTGCGAGGACATCCGCTTCAGGATCAAACGCAACACGGTGGAACACTGGATTTTCCAGAACAACTCGGGCGGCTGGCAGCACCCGATTCACATGCACTTCGAGGAGTTCCAGACGCTGCGCATCAACGAGCGCGCGCCGCGAACTTCCGGCATCATCGAGGCCGGGCGCAAGGATGTGCTCCGGCTGGAGCACAACATGCAGGGGAAACTGTTCTTCCGCTTCCGCGACTTTGTGGGCAAGTATCCGATTCACTGCCACAACGTCGTGCATGAAGACCACGCGATGATGGTGCTTCTGGAAATCGACGACACCGGAGACTTAAAAACCAATCCGTAGTCTCCTGCGCCCGCGCGCCTCTCAGGGGCGCGTAAGGCGCGAGTCAATGATTCTAGAGATTGGAGAAAGGAATAGTTGAACTATGCAGCACATCAATAGAAGAAGCGTGCTGGCTTTGCTCGGAGCAGCACCCTTCGCCGGTGCGCTCGCCACCCGCGCCGGTACGCTCTCCCCGCTCTCCGGCGAACTGCCAGCCGCCAAGATTAAATCGGCGCGCGAACGCATCCGCGAACGTCACTTCCCCAACCTGCTGTTGACCACGCACGATGGCCGCAAAGTGCGTTTCTACGACGACCTGATCAAGGACAAGATCGTCCTCCTCAACTTCATGTACGTGAAGTGCGACGGGGTGTGCCCGGGCATCACGGCCAATCTGGTGAAGTTCCAGAAGTTGGTGGGCGACCGGCTGGGACGCGACATCTTCATGTACTCGCTGACCCTTAAGCCGGAAGAGGACACGCCCGCCGCGCTGCGACGTTATGCGGAAGCCTACAAGATCGGGAAGGGGTGGTCGTTTCTGACAGGGACGCCCGCCGACATGGAGACGTTGCGGCGCAAGCTGGGGTTCACCGACCCGGACCCGAAGGTGGACGCCGTGAAGTCGTCGCACATCGGGAACGTGCGGTACGGGAACGAGGCTCTGCAACTGTGGGGGTCGTGTCCGGGGATGTCCAAAGCCAGTTGGATCGCCGAATCAATCAGTTGGATAGACTGGCCTCAGACGAAGCCGGAGACAGGCAAAGGAGAGAACAAATGAAGAATAAAGTTCAAAGCAAAAAAGTCTTACTGAGCGCGTTGTTTCTAGCCGTTGCCGCCCTGTGGTCGCCGGTCGTCACATCCGCCCAGACGACCTCCGATTCAAGCGCGACTACTACCGCAACGTCCGCCCCGGCAACCGTCGACTCGTCCTCCGCCACGGAGTTCGGCGTCGGCGCAGGCCCCACCAGCATCGCCAGCGATGCGATGGGCAACGTCTGGGTGACGCTCCAGTTCACCGGCAAGCTCGTCAAAATGGGCGGCAACGGCGCGGTGATAGGCACTTACGGAGTTGGCCACAACCCGACCGGCATCGCCGCCGGTAAATCAATCTGGGTAGCCAACAATAGCGACAACACGGTGACGAAGCTGGGACTGGACGGCACCGTGCTCGGCACTTTCAAGACGGGCGGCGAAGGCCCGGGCGGATTATTGATCGCCGGGGATTACGTCTGGGTCTCGAATGAACGAAGCAGCACCGTGACCAAAATGACGGCGGCGGGCACGATTGTCGGAACTTACAAGACAGGCCGCCGCCCGGTCACTCTGGCAACAGACAGCGCCGGAAATATCTGGGTGGCGAACAATAAAGACAACACCGTGTCTAAACTGTCTGCGGCGGGCGAACTGCTCGGCACATACAAAGTGGGGCGCGGGCCGTTCGGCCTCGTCGCCGTCGGCGATGATGTCTTCGTGTCGTGCTTCTTCGACAGAGTTGTGTTGAAGTTGAGTGGCCGCAGCGGCGAGGTGATCGCGCGTGTGGCCGTGGGCGACGGCCCTGCCGGGCTGGCGAGCTATGGTCAAAACTACATGGTCGCCAATAACGGCAGCAACAGCATCACGGTCTTTTCGGCGGACGGGACGGTGCTCTCGAACATCAAGGTCGGCAGAAGCCCGCTCTATGTTGCGGCCAACGCCTACGGCTACTGGATCGCCAATACCGGCAGCGGTTCGGTCTCGAAGCGTTAACTTAAAACCGGCGGTTCCGCCCGCAGCCACGGGCTGGACAGCATTTCATTTAGCGCATGGCGACAAGTTCTCTTGTCGCCATGCGCTAAATTTTTATTCGCGGGGGTTCAACGCGGAAGACGCGGGTCGAACAGACGCTTGAGGCCGCCCGGTTCGCATCGTGCGTTTCGCCGTGCTGCAAGGCTGGTTGCAGGATCATTGAACAAGCCGCCCCGCCGCCCGTTCCGCGTCGCACGACCGCATCTTCCGTCCGACGGACGCTCCACCTCAACACTCCTGCCGCGGGCATTTGACTCCCTTTTCAAGTAAAAAGGGCTTTGAACCGGCCAGGGAAATTCTCTGGAAACTCTCTGCACTTTCCCTATAGGCAAAGCTTGTTGGGCAATAATATAGCTGGCTCACCTAACGCCTTGTGTTAACCCCGCCACCTCACTCAGTGAGGTGAGACTAATTTGAGGCCGACGATGCCAATGATGATTACCAGAACGCAAACTACCCTCGCAACCTCTCGTGGCTCGCCCAAGAACGCCATACCGATGATGACAGTCCCTACGGCTCCGATGCCCGTCCAAATCGCGTAACCGGTGCCAACAGGGATCGTTTTCAGGGCGTGGGAGAGCAGTAGGAAGCTGACGATCATAGCCCCGACGGTTCCAACACTCGGCCATAACCTAGTAAACCCTTGCGTATATTTCAGCCCGACGGCCCACCCAATCTCAAGTAGGCCAGCAATAAAAAGGACGACCCAAGCCATAGTGTTTCTCCTTAATGGTTTGGGTCGTCCCAAGATATTCTATTTCCACATGAGGCCGTCCCCATGCGGTTGTACGCTAAATTGCGTAACTGCTATACGTTAGCACGTACAGCGGGCTTGGGCAAGTTCACTGTTGTCTTGTAGGTGAGTCAAGTATGTTTATGCCCTTTTTGGCTTGTGCGATAGAGATACGGGCAATTTTTTAAAGAAAAGCTGTCCATTATTTCGGACTATTTTGGCTCATGTGCTACCATCTGAAACATCGCGCAGTGTCAGTTGCAGAGTTGGAGCGGGCAAGGGAAGAATGGGTTAGTTCGGCCACTCACCCTTTTTATGTCAGACCCGATTACCATCTCTCCTTAAAAGGGCGAAATGCGACACGCCGCCTACCCGGTACATCGCACGCGTAAAGAGTTATGCCTGCTCTACCGACCAGACGGCTGGAAGGCACGCCCGAACGACACCCCGAAAGAAGCGTTTTGAAGCGCGAGCGGCTTCGGAAAGATAAGTTGTTATGGATACCTCGCCTACAGGAAAATCGGGGAGGGAAGGTTCGTTAAAAGGACTGTTAGCGAATCAACTTCTCAAGGCTCTGCCGGAAGATGATTTCGCGCGCCTGCTGCCCGACCTCAACCCTGTCTCTCTATCTGCGGGTGAGAACCTGTACGAGTTGGGCGGGCAGGTTCGGTTCGCCTATTTCCCGGAGAACAGCGTCGCCGCACACCTCCACATTTTAGAGGACGGAAGCACCACCGAGGCGGTCATGATTGGCCGCGAAGGCGTCGTCGGACTCTCGGCCATCCTCGGCGCGCCCGCGCCCGCGCACTGGACGCAGGTCACCATCGGCGGCGCGGCCTTGAGAATCGAGATCGAAGCGTTGCAGCGCGAGTTCGCGCGTGGCGGCGCGATGCAAAAGCTGCTGCTCGGCTGCGCGAGCGACCGTCTCACGCAACTCTCACAGCGCGCCGTCTGCAACGGTCGCCACTCGGTCGGAGAGCGTCTGTACTGCTGGCTCCTGATGATTCACGACCGCGTCGGCGACGACGAGTTGCCGCTCACGCACGAACAGATTGCACGCCACCTCGGCACGCGCCGCGCGGGCATCACCGAAGTCGCCCAAGCCCTGCGCGAGAAGCACATCCTCAGCTACAGTCGCGGCAACCTGCACATCCTCGACCGTCCGGCTTTAGAGGCTTCCGCCTGCGAATGTTATCGAGCAATCGGGCAGCAGGTCGTTAGACGCCTGAGCCTGATCTGAATTTCCATGACCGAAACGCCGCCAGCCACGAACGCCAACCGGATTCTCGCCGCCCTCCCCGCCGACGAGTACGAACGGCTCGCCCCGCACCTTCAGCCGGTCACGCTCACGTTGTCTGAAATCCTTTTCCGCACGGACGACACGCTCGACTACGTCTATTTCCCCACCGCCTCAATCGTCTCTCTGCTCACGGATTTATCCGATGGGACGGGAATGGAAGCAGGCTT
>DASPJG010000554.1:0-2667 GCA_035628755.1 Pyrinomonadaceae bacterium | reverse complement strand
GCGACCCACATCTACGACTCACGAACGGGCGAGGCCGTCGAGTATGAGATCGGCGTGGGCGGCAAGTTGGTGCTTGAGCAGTTGAGCAAGCCGAAACGCGTCTCTCAAGTGGTGTCGGCTCTGAAAGAAGACGCGGCGGACGTGGACGTGGCGCGGGAGATCGAGTGGCTCAAGGAGCGACGGCTGCTGTTTGACGAGGGCGACCGCCTACTGAGTCTCGTCATGCCCAAAGATACTCCCGGCTTCACCTTACACTTTGATCTTCCCAAAGACCTGGTTGATTAATCACTGTCGCTCCCCCGTTTCAACCCGTCACCGGCTCTAAATCTTCCAACTCAACAACCATCGAGGTAAGTCATGATTAAAAAAGAGATGCATCGCCTTTTTGAAGACCAGGTGGACAAGACCCCTGAACACGTTGCCGTTGTATTTGCGAACGAGCGACTTACCTATGCTGCCCTGAACACCAGAGCGAACCAGGTGGCCGGACTGTTGAGGAAGCGCCGTCTTGAGGAGGGCGGCGTGGTGGGTGTCGCGTTCGATACGGGCATCGACATGGTTGCCAGTATTCTGGGCGTGCTGAAGGCGGGCGGCGTCTATCTGCCCCTCGACCCGCAAACCCCCGGAGCGCGCGCCGCCTACATCCTCCGCCATAGCGGGGCTGCGTGCCTGCTCACACATAGCAGGTATGCCGGGAATTTTGAATTCGGCGGAGAGATTCTGGCGCTCGATGAGGCCGAGCCGGACACGGATGAAGGGGGCAACCTCGATGCCTCGAACGGCGCGGCGCGACCGTTTGCCATCACCTACGGCTCAAACTGCACGGGATACCCGCAAGGCGTCCCGCTTTCTCAAGACGGCATCGCAAACCTCGTGGAGTTCAATCAGGAAAAACTCAAAGTGAATTTCAGCAACACTTTGTACGTCACATCGCATGATGCGGCGATGACTTTTCCTGCATGGTTGATTGCCTTGCTGGCGGGCGGGACTGTTTATTTCTACGCGCAGGAAGACGAACACGATTTAGCCGGATTATCCGAACTCGTGCGGGATGCGAAAATCAGCGCGATGGTTCTCCCTCTGACGTTGCTCGGGCGGATGGGTCATAACTCCGGGTTCAAACAGGTCTTCACCAACGGTCTAAGAAATATCATCAGCGTCGGAGACGAGGTGTTGGAGGTCGGCGAACTGCGGAGTTACCTGAAAGAAAGAAACATCCGCTGGCACAACTATCTTGGCTTCCCCGAAGTGCAAATCGTCACGAGCCTCATCGAAGAATCATCCAACGGCTCGACCGAAACTAAACATATAGGCCGTCCTGTATCCAACACACATGCCTTCGTCATCACCGGGGCCAAGGAACTCGTCCCGGTCGGCGTCGCGGAAGAATTGTATGTTTCGGGGGCAGGCGTCATGGAGGGCTACTTCCGTAACAACGAGTTGAATCTGAAGCAGTGCGTCGAGAATCCGTTCCTGCCCGGCACGAAGATGTTTCAGACCGGCTACAAAGCGAGTTGGCAGCCCGACGGCGTGCTGGCATTTCATGGCCGCACGGACAATAAGATCAGCATCGGCGGACAGCTTATCGCACTTGAAGAGGTCGAGGCTGTGTTGGCGCAACATGGCGCGGTAGAGGAATGCGCCGTGGTCGCGGTGAAAACCGACGAAGGCAATGCGCGGCTTGCGGCCTACGTCGTGCTCAACGAGGTCGTATCCGTCGAGCAATTGGAAGAGCACCTCAAAAGATTTTTGCCGCAACGGATTTTCCCACTCGGATTTGTACAAGTCGCCGCGCTGCGCCGCAACGCGGAGGGCGAGGTCGATAGGAAGTGGCTTCAGGAACTCGGGTTTCTCGACACGGTGCAGATTCGGGATTTGGAGCAGCGCCTCGAAAATGAACCGGCCGTGGAAAAGGCCGTCGTCCTTGTCCGTGAGAACCTCGACACGCCGCCCGTCCTGCACCTGAAAAAGCATATCCCTGAATTCAAGATGAAACGCCAGTCCGAAGCCATCGTCACCGGCGTCAAGTCGGAGGACAAAAGGCCGGAGCAGGGGAGCGAGCGGCCGCCCTCGATTAGCTACGGTGGCGACTTGCAGGATGAGAACTCATACCCGCTGACGTTGGTCGAGGCGTTCAGAAGAACGGTCGAGCAGAACGGCGATGAGGGGATCGTCTATATCCAGCGAGATGGCAGCGCCGTCGAACAGAGTTACAGGGAGTTGGCGGGTGCGGCGGAGCGAGTGATGGGAGGGCTGCGGAGTGCGGGAGTGAAGGCGGGAGAGAAAGTGATCTTGCAGTTGGAGGAGAACGAGGAGTTTGTAGTGGGGTTCTGGGGATGCGTGCTGGGCGGCTTCGTCCCTGTGCCGCTGGCGGTGCCGGCGACGTATGAGCAAGTCAACAATGCGACGAGCACGCTGCATAACGTGTGGGAGATGTTGGAGCAGCCGGTGGTGATGACGAGTCGGGAGCGAGAGGCGGAGGTGGTGAGATTAGGGGAAGGATGGGGGACGGGCAAGTGGCGAGTGTTGAGCGTGGAGGGTTTGAGGGAAGGAGATGGTGGGGGCGGCGAGTGGCAGGAGAGCCAGGAAGATGAGATGGCGTTGATGTTGTTCACGTCGGGCAGCACGGGCACGCCCAAAGGCGTCGTGCTCACTCATCGGAACATC
>DASPJG010000553.1:0-16746 GCA_035628755.1 Pyrinomonadaceae bacterium | reverse complement strand
GTCATCTGTAGCGGCGAGGCTCTCTCTTACAGTTTACAGGAGCGGTTCTTCGCGCGGATGGGAGCGGAGTTGGAGAACCTCTACGGGCCGACGGAAGCGGCGATAGATGTGACGTACTGGAGTTGCGAGAGAGAGGGAGAGCAGAGAGAAGTGCCGATTGGGAGGCCGATAGCGAACACGCGGGTCTACGTGCTGGACGAAGGGCAGAGGCCAGTGGCGGTGGGAGTGGTCGGAGAACTGTATCTCGGAGGAGAGGGGCTGGCGCGCGGGTATCTGAACCGCCCTGACACGACGGCGGAGCGATTTCTTCCTGACCCCTTCTCTACAGAGGGAGGAGCGAGAATCTATCGCACGGGAGACAGAGCGCGATACCTGCCGGACGGGAATCTGGTCTATGTGGGGCGTGCGGACAATCAAGTGAAGTTGCGCGGCATGCGCATCGAGTTAGGGGAAATTGAAGAAGCTCTCGGCGCGCATCCGCTGGTGCGTGCCTGCGCCGTCCTTGTCACCGGTGAGGCACAGGCAGACCGGCGGCTGGTGGCCTACTTCTCGGCTGCTGATGGAGGCGAGTTGTCAGCCGGAGAGTTGAGAGCCTACCTGAGCGAGCGATTGCCCTCCTACATGCTCCCGGCGCGCTTTGTCCGGGTGGCGGAGTTACCGCTGACGGCGAGCGGGAAGATTGACCGCAGGGCATTGTTGAGCCGGGAGCAGAGCGCGGAGACAGGGAGTGAAGGATACGTTGCGCCGCGGACGGAGATGGAGGAAGTGGTAGCGGGTATCTGGGGAGAGGTATTACAGGTAGAACGGGTGGGAGTGGAGGATGATTTCTTCGCGGTGGGGGGACATTCATTGCTGGCGACGCAGGTGATGTCGAGAGTGAGAGAAGCGACGCGGGTGGAGTTGCCGCTACGCCTCCTCTTCGAGTGCCCGACCGTCGAAAGCCTCGCGCGGAGAATCGAGGCGAAGCTGCGCGCGGGCGAGAAGAATTCGATGCCCGCGCTGCGTCCCGCGCCGCGCACGGACGCGACCGCGCCGGTCTCGTTTGCGCAGCAACGCCTGTGGTTCCTCGACCAACTGAGGCCGGGCGGCAGCGAGTACAATCTGGCGTCGGCGTTGCGGCTGAAAGGGTCGCTTGACGTGGAAGCGTTGGAGCGTTGTGTTGACGAACTCGTCCGGCGACACGAGTCTCTGCGCACTACGTTCAAGAGCGTTGAGGGCGAGGCGGTGCAGATCATTGCGCCTCACGCTTCGGTGTGGCTATCGCCCGCAGACCTGAGCCACCTGCCCGAAGATGAGCGAGAGGCCGTGGCGATGCGGCGCGCGCGGGAAGAGGCCGTGCGCCACTTTGATTTAGAAAAAGAGCCACTGGCGCGTGCCCTGTTAATCCAACTTGCCGAAACGGAGCACATCCTGCTCTTCACGATGCATCACATCATTTCGGATGGATGGTCAATGGGCGTCCTCGTCCGTGAATGCTCGGCGTTGTACGAGGCTTACAGTGCGGGCAAGCCATCGCCGCTCGCGGAGTTGCCCGTGCAGTATGCCGACTACGCCATCTGGCAGAGGGAATGGCTGACGGGCGATGCGCTTGAAACTCAACTCTCTTACTGGCGCGATCAACTCGCGGGCGCGCCGCCCTCTCTGGAACTCCCGACCGACTTCACGCGCCTCGACATACAAACGACGGAAGGCGCGACGCAGGCCATCGTTTTATCCGGTGAGTTAGTCGCGGCGTTGAAGACGCTTTCGCGGCGCGAGGGGGCGACGCTTTTTATGACGCTGCTCGCCGCCTTCAATGTCCTGCTCTACCGTTACACGGGTCAGGACGACATCCTCGTCGGGACTCCCGTAGGCGGGCGCAGAGACGTGCGTCTCGAAAGTCTCATCGGCTTCTTCGTCAACACGCTGACTCTCCGCACAGACATTTCCGGCGAGCCGACATTCAGTGAGTTGCTTGCGCGCGTGCGCGAAGTCTGCTTGAACGCGTATGCGCATCAGGACGTGCCGTTTGAAAAATTGGTCGAAGAGCTTCAACCCGCGCGCAGCCTCAACCGGACACCTCTGTTTCAAGTGATGTTCGCTTTGCAGAACACGCCGCAGCAGGAACTAAGTTTGCCGGGACTCAAGTTAGAGACTCTAGACGTAGAGAACGCGACGACAAAGTTTGACCTGAGCTTTTCGGCTATGGAGAGCGACGGGCAGTTGTTCTGCGTCCTCCGCTACAAGACCGCGCTCTTCGAAGCCGCCACCATCGCGCGCATGCTCCGGCATTTCGAGATGCTGTTGACGAACGCCGTCGAACGGCCAAACGAGCGCATCACGTCGCTGCCAATCATGGAGCAAGCGGAAGAGCGGCGGATGCTTTACGGGTGGAACGAAACCGGAAGAGACTACCCGAAGGGGCTTTGCCTGCACGAACTATTTGAGCGGCAGGCGGCGCGGACACCGAACGCAGAGGCCATTCGCTTCGAGGATGAAACTCTCACCTATGAGGAGTTGAACCGGAGCGCAGACATGCTTGCGCGCCGCCTGCGCGCGGCGGGCGTGGGTGCGGAGACGCTCGTCGGGCTGCTGGCGGAGCGAACGCCACGGATGATCACCGGGCTGCTCGCCGTCTTGAAGGCCGGGGGCGCATATCTTCCTCTCGATCCGAATTGGCCTAAAGAAAGGCTCGCACTGGTGCTCTCGGATGCACGCGTACCGGTGCTGCTGACGGAAGAGCGTTTTGCCGGTCGCTTGCCCGAACACACTGCGAGCCTGATGCTGCTCGACGGCGCAGAGCATCCGGTTAGCTCGTCAGCAGATGACGCGCCCGCCGCCGCACAGGTGCGACTCGAAAATCCCGCTTACGTCATCTACACGTCAGGCTCGACCGGACAGCCGAAGGGCGTCGTCATCGAGCACCGGCAAATTTTGAACTACGCGCAAGCCATCGCCGAGCGCGTCGGTTTTGAGCCGGGTGCGAGCTTTGCGATGGTGCAGCCGCTCACCGTGGATTCGTCGCAGACGGTCATCTTCCCCGCTCTCTGTCTCGGCGGGACACTTCATCTCATCTCGCGCGAGCGCGCGACGGACGTCGCCGCGCTCGGCCAATACTTCACGCAACACACAATTGATTGTCTCAAGATCGCGCCGTCTCATCTCGCCGCGCTGCAAACATCGGAGCATCCTGAAACGCTCCTGCCGCGTCGCTCGCTCATCATTGGCGGCGAAGCTTCGCGCCGCGAATGGGTCGAAGAGTTGCAGCGTCTCGCACCCGGCTGCACCATCTTCAACCACTACGGGCCGACCGAGGCGACCGTCGGCATGCTCACATACAGGCTCGGCGAGAGCGCGTCGCAGAGCAAGAAGCGTGTGCTGCCGATGGGCTTGCCGCTCGCCAACACGACCGCCTATGTGCTCGACAATAACTTCTGCCCCGTGCCAACCGGAGTTTCGGGCGAACTCTACATCGGCGGCGCGTGCGTCGCGCGCGGCTACTTGAACCAACCCCAACTCACCGCCGAGCGTTTCATCCCCGACCCTTTCTCAAGCGAGCCGGGTCTGCGTCTCTACAAGACAGGCGACATCGTGCGCCGCCTCGCCGACGGCAATTTGCTCTTCATCGGACGCGGCGACCAGCAAGTAAAGATTCGCGGTTTCAGAATCGAGCTGGGCGAAATCGAAACCGCCCTGCGGCAGCATGAGTCCGTGAGAGACGTGGCGATAGTCGTGCGCGAAGAGGCGCACGGCGACAGGCGTCTGGTCGGCTATGTCGTGTTACAGGCGACAGCCGGGCAGTTGCAAGATAACGTCACGGCGGAGTTGAGAAGCTATCTCAAAGAGCGTCTTCCCGATTACATGATCCCTTCCGCGCTCGTCGTGCTTGAGCGGCTGCCGCTGTCGTCGCACGGAAAACTGGAATTGCGGAAGTTGCCCGCGCCCGAGCCTTCCAGGACGACGGACGGGAGTGATTACATCGCGCCGCGCGACGAGACGGAGCGACGACTCGCCGAAATCTGGGGCGACCTGCTCGGCATCGAGGACATCGGCATCCACGGCAATTTCTTTGAACTGGGTGGCCATTCGCTCCTTGCGACGCAGGTTATCTCGCGCATCCAAAAAGCCTTCAACGCGAACGTCCCGCTCCGCACGCTTTTCGAGTCGCCGACCGTCGCCGAGCTTGCGCGTCGCATCGTCGAGCTACAGTCTACGGACGAATTGGCGAGAGTCGCCCCGCCGCCCATCGAGAAATTTTCGAGGGATGGAGATTTGCCTCTCTCTTTCGCGCAGCAACGTCTCTGGATTCTGCACCAACTCGAACCCGACAGTTTCGCTTACAACAATGTCATGGCCTTACGCCTGAGGGGGCATTTGAACGTCTCCGCTTTGGAGCAGAGCTTCGAGGCGTTGATAGCGCGCCATGAGATACTGCGAACGATCTTCCCCGCCAGCGACGGCATCCCCACACAGGTGATCTTGCCGCCTCAACCTTTTAATTTAGGCGTGCTTGATTTGAGCGATGCGCCGGTTGAAGAACGTGAACGGGAAGCCGCCGACTTTGTCGGCGAAGAGGCGCGAAAGCCGTTCGACCTCGCCCGCGCCCCTCTGTTCAAAGTCCAACTGCTGCGGCTCGCCGAGCGTGAATACGTGCTGCTGCTCACGATGCATCACATCATTTCGGATGGCTGGTCTATGAGCATCATGATTCGTGAACTGACCGTGCTCTATGATGCTTTCTCACGGCAAAGGCGCGCGCAACTGCCGGAGGTGAAGATTCAGTATGCGGATTTCGCCGCGTGGCAGAGAAACTGGCTGCAAGGCGAGACGCTGGAAAAATATGTCTCTTACTGGAAAGAGAAGCTGGACGGCGCGCGCCCCCTGCTGGAACTTCCTACAGACTTTCCGAGAACGAGCGTGCGAACTTCGCGCGGCTCTACCGAAGAGATTGTCTTGCCCTACGAGACGGCGGATGCGGTCAAGCATTTCGGGCGCGACCACAACGTCACGCCGTTTATCGTCATGTTGAGCGCGCTCAACATTGCTCTCAATCGTTGGACGAAACAGGGCGACATGGTGATCGGCACGGTGACGGCCAACCGCAATCATCTCGAAACAGAACGCCTGCTCGGCTGCCTGATGAACTTTCTGCCTCTGCGCGCAAGAGTGTCGGAAGAGGCGTCGGGCTTGGAACTTCTGCGACAACTCAAGGCGACTGTCCTTGAGGCTCATCATTATCAGGATTGTCCGTTCGAGAAAGTGGTTGAAGTCATCAATCCCGAAAGGGCGAAGAATCGCAATCCCTTATACAACGTTGCCTTTCTCATGCAGAATTTCCCCACTTCCGAAATCTCCGGCGGCCATCTCGAACTGGCTCCGTTTCACGTCGAGAGACAAGCTTCGATGCTGGACATGACGTTCGTTGCCGAGGAACGAGACGATGGCCTGCATTTGAAATGCGAGTACGACGCGGATTTGTTCACTGTCGAGACGATCAAATCCTTCAACGCGTTCTACATAGAAGTGCTGCGTCAATTCGTCGAGCAGCCGCAAAAACCGCTATCCGGTTATGAGTTGCCCGAAAAACTCGCCGTCGAGCGCGAGCAGGCGGCGGCGGCAGTTGAGAGCGACCGGTTGCGCATCACGATCAACTCGACCTTCCCTACCGAGCCTGTCTCTGACACGCTCTCCTACTGGATGGACGCGCTCGACATAGACGCCACGGTTGAATTTGCCGCCCCCTCTCGCACGTTTGAACAGCTGGTGCAGTTGCCTCATCCGGCGGGGGCATCGGCCTATGCTCCCGTCAATGTTGTCTTAGTCGCACTTGATAGTTGGCTCGACAGCGCGCCCGACATCAGCACGGCGAGCGAGCGCGAACTCGCAGACATCATAGAGGTCAAGACGGATGAATTTGCGCGCATATTAAAGAAGGCGGCAGCGGCGTCTGCGATGAAGCTCCTGCTCTTTATATGTCCCGCTTCTCCCACGGCTATCATGGCGGCAGGCGGCACGCTCATCTTTGAGAGGTTTGAAGAAAAGCTGGCCGGGAAGCTCTCAACCCTCTCTAACATTCACGTCACGACGACGACTTCGCTCGCCGTCCTCTATCCGGTTTCACAGACCCACGAACAGGAAACGACGCCTCACGCCCGAAGCTCTTACAGCCCGGCTTTCTTCGCCGCGCTCGGAACTATGATCGCGCGCCGGGCTTCCGCCCTCATACGCCAGCCTTACAGCGTCGTTGTTTTAGACTGCGCCGCAACATTACTCGAAAGCGGCAACACCGAAAGCGACAACGTCGAGGTCAATTTACAGAGCGCGGAGCTACAGCGGTTTCTTCTGACACGACGCGACGCCGGAATGTCTATCTGTCTGTACAGCCGGACTGCTCATGAGGATATTTTGCGTTCCACGCTCGAACAGCACGCGGCAATTCAACTCAAGCCCTCCGCCGTCACCTCATCCCGTTTTGAATCATCGCCTCCCTCTCTCGTGCTCTACTCGTTGGCGGAAGAGTTGAAACTCGACATAGAGGGATTTATTTTTCTCAGCGCAGACTTTGCTGCGTGCGAGGAAGCGCAGGAAAATTGCCCGCAGGCTTTAAGCCTTCAGCTTCCGGGCGAGCCTGATGAGGTCTCGAATTTTCTGGCGCACGTGTGGGAGTTCGACAGCTTATAAACCACAAAGGGCTTGATACTTGGTTGATGACGGAGCTATAAACATCTTGCCCCCACGGAAGCGTCCTTGATGTAGATTAAACTCACTTAAAAGTAGCAGGCAGGCGTTTCCTCAAGCACCCACATCAAACGCCTAAGAGTTTTCGGGCAGGTAGACTTATGCCACAAATTAAAGAAATAGCTTACGTTGAGTTTTACGTCGGCAACGCCTCACAAGCAGCCCACTTTTACCGTACTGCCTTCGGCTTCCAGCCAGTCGCCAAAGCCACGCTTGAAACCGGGGAGCGCGAGCGCACGTCGTTCGTGCTCAGGCAGAACCAGATCACCTTGATCCTGACGAGCGCGCTGACGCCCGCCAGCCCCGTCGCAGAACATGTCAGGACGCACGGCGACAGCGTGAAGGACATAGCCTTTGCGGTTGACGACGCCGCGCAGACTTTCGCGGAGGTCGTCAAGCGTGGCGCGCGCCCCCTATTGCAGCCGACCGTCTTTGAGCAGAACGGCGCGCGCGTCGTTAAAGCGACGATTGAAGCCTTCGGCGATACGGTGCATTCCTTCATCGAACGACATGGGGATGACGCTACGTTTTTACCCGGCTATCAGCCGCTTGCGCGTCCCCCGATGGTGAAACCAATCGGGCTTTCCGCGATAGATCACGTTGCCGTCTGCGTCGAGCCGGGTGCGCTCAGACGCTGGTTCGATTTTTATATAGATGTTTTTGATTTCCGCCACTCGCATCAGGAAGACATCGTGACGGAAAACACTGCGATGAATTCGGGCGTTGTGCAAAACGAGAACGGGAGCATCCAGATTCCGATTATGGAACCAGCCCCGCACAAAAGCGCGTCGCAGATTGAAGAGTATCTTGCCTTTCATCAAGGCTCCGGAGCGCAGCACATCGCACTTCTCTCGGAGGATATTCTCGGAACCGTGCGCGCGCTACGCGAGAACGGAATCGAGTTTCTGGAAACCCCTGCTAATTATTACGACCGTCTGGAGGAAACTCCCGAACGAGTTGACGAAGATATTTCCAGACTCCGCGAACTGGGCATTCTTCTGGATCACGACCGCTGGGGCGCGCTGTTGCAAATCTTCACCAAACCTCTGCATGATCGCCCGACGACCTTCATGGAGATCATTCAGCGGAAGGGCGCGCGCGGCTTCGGCGGCGGCAATATCAAAGCCCTCTTTGAATCCATCGAGCGTGAACAGGCGTTGCGCGGAAACCTCTAGCCCGCCGGAGCGGGAAGCGAACGCGAAAACCGCGTTCGCTCACAGGCTATTTAAGAAGCAGATTTTGGCAGAAGGTCTCATATGAAGCCGGTGCCTTTCAAGATTAAAGATCAGGAGTCGAGCCTGAGGCTGGCAGAGTGGGCTAGAAATATCAGCCCGTCAGCCTTGCAGGAGATGCTGACAGAGGCTTCGCGTCCCGGCATCATCTCGTTCGCGCTCGGTCTCCCTGCGCCCGAATTTTTTCCGGCGGCAGCTTTCGCGCAAATTGCCGGGCAGGTGTTGGCCGCGGACGCGCGGACTTTGCAGTACAGCCCGCACCTGCAACCCTTGAAACGGCAAGTATGCGAGTTGATGAAGCAACGCGGAGTCGAATGTTTTGAGGAACAGGTTTTTCTGACGGCGGGCGCGCAACAGGGGATGAGCTTGCTGGCGCGATTACTGTTGGAGGACGGCGGCAAGGTCATCACGGAAAAGTTTATCTATCTCGGATTCCAACAGGCGCTCGAACCGTTCCGGCCTGAAATCCTCACGGTCGAGACTAATCCTGAGACGGGCATGGATGTCGAAGCGGTCGAAAGCCTGCTGCGGAGCGGCCACCGCCCGGCCTTCATCTATTCCATCACAGACGGGCACAATCCTTTGAGCGTCAACCTGCATCCGGCAAAGAGAGAGCGGCTGGTGGAGTTAGCGAAAGCGTATCAAGTCCCGATCATAGAAGATGACGCTTACGGGTTTCTCAATTACTCCGAGGCGATGTCGCCGCCGCTTCGCGCGCTGGATGACCGCTGGGTCTTTTATGTCGGCTCGTTCTCGAAAATACTGGCTCCGGCCTTGCGCGCCGGGTGGATGATCGTCCCGCCGGAGTTGATTGAACCGTTATCCATTGTCAAAGAGTCCGCCGATATAGATACTGCGACCTTCACCCAGAGGTTGATCAATGCCTATCTTGAGAGCGGCCAATTCCCCGCGCATCTCGCAAACTTATGCGCGCACTACAACATCAGGCGCGAGACGATGGCGAGCGCGCTCGAAGCATTTTTCCCGGCTGAAGCGCGTTGGAACGTGCCCGAGAGCGGTTTCTTTTTCTGGGTCGAATTGCCTGCGAAGATAAGTCCCGACCGGCTCTTCAAAATTGCGATTGAGAGGGAGCAGGTCGCATTTATTCCGGGCAACGCCTTTAGCGTGCGGGGCGCAGGCAATCAAACTCAAAGCATACGTTTGAACTTCAGCAACTCGACCCCTGAACGGATCGAGGAAGGAATCGCGCGGCTGGCGAAGGTGTTGAAAGAGAGCATACGGTTATGACGCAATCATCGCCACAATCAAACCCGACGCGGACAAAAAGCGCAGGCGAACGCCTGTCCGCACCGGCAGGCGACACGCAAACAATCGCGCTCGGTTACGGCGAAGAGCAGATTCCTTTCCGCTTTGATCCGGAGCAGTTCAAGGTCGTTGCGCCGAATGACGGCGAGAAGCATGGTTTGAGCGATGTCGAAATCCGAAATCTCTTGGACGCTCCGGTCGGCACGCCGCCTCTCGAAGAGATTGTCAGTGCTGACGAGCAGGTTGTGATAGTTGTCCCCGACGCTACGCGCGTCGCCGGGGTTGAACGCATCGCCCCGTTGCTCGTCGAACGGCTTAATGCGCGCGGTCTGGATGACAGGCAAATCTCCGTGCTCATCGGCGGCGGCATCCATCGCGCCCCGACTCCAGACGAAATTCGCTCTATTCTCGGCCATCAACTGCCGGAGAGAATTGCTGTTTATTCACACGATGCCAACGATGCAGCAACGCACATCCGGCTCGGCACGACTTCAAACGGCACACCCGTGGAGTTGAATCGCAGGCTAGTTCAAGCGGATCATGTAATCGTCGTCGGGGCTATTTCTTTTCATTACATCGCGGGATTTTCCGGAGGGCGCAAAGCCATCCTGCCCGGCTGCGCCGCAGAGCGTTCGATACAGGCCAATCACCTGCTTTCGTTCGACCGCGAGACTTTGGAAAAACGCCCCGGTATTGTTTCTGGCTGTCTTGAGGGCAACGTCGTTCACCGGGACATGGAAGAGGCGGTGGCGATGCTGAACCCTTCCTTCTTAGTCAACACAGTGCTCAATAGCGACGACCAAATCGCCGCAGTTTATGCCGGACAGTGGCGCGAAGCGCACCGTCGGGGCTGCGTAGAGTATGGGGTTTCGCATACGGTGGCGGTAAACGAGCGCAGGCCGCTCGTGATTGTCAGCGTAGGGGGCGCGCCGCGAGACATCAACCTGATTCAATCACACAAGGCTATGGAGCACGCCGCAGGGCTGCTTGAAGAAGGCGGGACGATGATTGTGCTGGCGAAGTGCCCCGGAGGATTGGGGCGTGCAGATTTCCTGCGCTGGTTCGTGCCGGGCGGCTCAAGCGCGACCGCGCGCTTGCTGGTCGAAGATTACAAGATCAATGGTCAGACGGCGTGGGGGCTGCGCCGTAAATCTGAGCGGTTTCGCCTGCTGCTCGTCTCGACCCTTGAGGCGGACACAGTGAGGCGCATGGGGCTTGAGCCGCAAGCGTCGCTCGACTCCGCTCTGGCTGCAATCCAGCCACAGAGCGGTTACATCATTCCTCGCGGATTGACGACGCTTCCTCAAATAAGGCCGGAAGCGGTAACGTTAGCGACCGGGAGCTAAAGTATCTTTCACGACCTGATTCATCTCGCGCGCATTCTGACCGTGGAGAGCGGTCGCCACATCCTTCCCGCAGGCCGATCTTATTCTTCGTCATACCTCAAGAAGTTGACGGCGTTCTGCTCCATGTTCTCTCTGCCGTGGTCGTAACGCATCACTGTCTTCGGGTCTTTATGTTTGCTCATCATCTGCACCTGCCGGTAAGTGAGGCCGGAATCCAACGCCTTCGTGATGGCCGTTCGCCGCAAGTCGTGAGGCGACAGATCACCCAACCCTGAATAGTCCGCCCAACGCTTGACGATCTTCTGCACCATGCGGGTTGAGAGACCTTTGTTGAACTCCAACGTGCGGTAGTTGACGTGCGGCTGGAAGAGCGGCGCATCCTCCCCGTCCGAGTGTGAGACCTCTCGACGCTTCCGGTCGAGACGCAGGTAGAGGTCTATCGCCTCCTTCACGTCTTTGGGCAGAGGCCATGTCTCTTCCCTCCCCCCTTTGACTTTGCATCTCAGCGTCCAACGCCCATGACTCCACTTCATGGACGAAGCGCGCAGAGAGCACACCTCGGACACGCGCAGAGAGAGGCGGAGCATCACGAGCATCAACGCATAGTCCCTCGTGCCCTCTGCCCTCTCCCTGTCAGGCCCGGAGAGCAGGTAACGCACCTCTTTGGCCGTGAGCGCGCGCCCCGCCGGTTCTGTTGGTAGTTCGGGCGGCGTGACCAGTTTCGTCGAAGCCGGGTTGAGCGGGACGACTCCTGCGGCCTTGAGGTATTCAAAAAAGGAGCGGATGACGGAGAGTTTGAAGGAGACGGTGGCCGGGCGTTTACGCTGCGAGCGCAATTGATCGCGCCAGCGTTGCACCTCGGCGGGTACGACCTCCGTCGGGTGCTTTCCCCCGATAAATTTGAAGAAGTCGGCCACCGCGCGGCTGTAGGCGCGGCGGGTCGCATCCGAGACCGACTTGTTGACGAAGGGGGCGGCGCTTCTCGGATCAAACTTCCTCGGGACGACCTCTCGCCCGCGAAGGGTTTCCTGACTTAAAGCTTCGATGGGCATGTAGACATAGCCTCTCAACCCGGTTTCACGGGCAATATCAGCCTACGATGGCTCAAAACTCTTAAATAGTCAATAGCAGCTTCTCATCTATCCGATGCGTTTTCTTACACTTAGCGGGCTCCCGCGGCCTCAGGAAGCGTTGGTTGAAAGACATTGCGCTTGAATGGCACAGGAGACAACTTCCAGAAGAACCGTCCCACCGGTGGCGGAAATTCTGGCGACGAAAGTCCTGATTGTGAATAGGTGTATTCACGGTTCTGCGGCGAAAATTATTTTGAGATAAAGATGGCCGCAAGCCAGTCAAGGCTGTACTGATGCCGACAACAGGACGCGCGCCTGCACCATTTCTCTTAGGGCTGAATCCGGCATACCTCACCAAGAATTAAATCCTCGCCGGTAATCTTCACCTTCGATTCGCACCGTCTTACACATCTCGTAGAGGCGCGAGCGCAAGCGGACGCCGATCCGGTCTTCCAATATTTCTTCGCGCTCTGTGTGGCGTTCGTCCAAATAGTTGGTCGTGAAGATGGTCAACTTCCGGTCGTTGTAGCGCGTGTTGATGATCTGCATCAGCGTGTCGCGCACCCAATCCGTCGGCTTTGTCGCTCCCAGTTCGTCCAACACTAAGACTTCTGCTTCAACGACTGGCGTGAGCACTCGCAACTCCGATGTCTGCGAGATCGGATTATAAGAATCCTGAATCTCTTTCAAAAGCGAGCCACATTCATAGAACAAACAAGGCACGCCTTTTTTCTCCATCAACTCACGCAGGATGGCAACAGAAAGATGCGTCTTACCCACACCGCAGGCGCCCATGAAAAGAAGGCCACGACTAACCGCAGGATATTCTCGCGCTAAACGGTAAGCATGGTTGAAGGCTCCGAGTTGAGAGCCATTGTTATTCGCGGGCTGATAATTGGCGAGCGAACACTCTTCGTAACGGCGTGGGATACGGGCTGCCTCCAGTAACTTCGTTCGAGTGTCCTGTGTACGACAGCGACAACGTCTCGCCCCCTTGCCCGGTACGACCTCCATCCCGGCGCCGAAGCAGAGGGCGCAGACCGCTGGCTCCGCGATGGTTGAACCTCGCCGCTGCGATGAATCGGATGCTCCGGCCTCAGGAACGACTACTAATTTTCGGGCATTGGAATTAATTGACATCGGCGAGTCCTCAATTCCCCTCTCTGTTACTGCCGTCGGAGAGCAAAGCGTTTGCCTTGTCGCGCACCCGACCAGCATCCTCCGGCAACAGAAATCCTCCGGCCTCTGTGCTCATCTCTGACAGAGTAAGTTCAATAGACCGTCCCTTAGTTTCCAGCATCGCGACGCAAGCCCCTGCTAAATCTGCTACCTCATCGTGGTTCAGTATGTGCGGTTCGGGCGGCATGTAGTTGTCGCGCCCGACATCGGCATGCCCGCGCGACGTTCGGGCAGATTCGCTGATCACGCCGTACTTCCTGAGAACATTGTAGGATTCCTGCTGAGCCACTCGTGCAGCTTTCGGTAGTCCCCGGTTTTCTAACCATTCGCGCGTGCGCTCGTGCTCGCGCGCCGCCGCATTACGCGCGGCGGACTGCATCGCAGGCTCTAGTTCCAACCTTAGTCGCGCGACGATCTCATCCAATGAGACCACGCCCGCAGGTTGCGCCATCGTCTTGCATGGATCGGTGCTGAAAGTTTGATTAGGTGAAATGTGCCCGGGCAGTTCGGGGGATATTTTATCTACTTGCTTTTTGTCCGCGCCGTTTTTTGGCGCGCCGGGATTAATATCTGGATCTAAAGTTTCTCTAACAGCGAAGCTGTCATTAAAGGCTGGTTCATACGCTGAAGCAGGATTCACCTCAAACGAAGCATGAGGAAAGGTCAAAAATTTTTTACTGCCTTGAGCCGATTTCGCGCCGATTGACGAAACCGCCCGGTTGAGGAAGATTCTCAGTCCTACCCCATTTTTCCCCGAAAAATAACCGATGATTCCCTGCTGGTGCATCCACCGCATCGCCTTGCTGGCTGTCGCTGAGGCCACGCCCGCCAAATCGCAGAGCACCGCCCATGCTTTAACCAGATTCCCTTCCCTGACTTCTGCTTCGATACGCAGCACGCCATCGCGTTCCCAGTACTTGGAGGGCGCGTTGACCAAGCACAGGTAAATCTTGCTCATGAGGGGTGTCACTTTGTCTGCTTCAGCCGAAGTGAGCGCCGCGATGATCTCACGATCAATCTGGTGGAAATTCTTGCGGTACTCGTTCGCTCCGAGTTGTGTCTTGCGAATAAATCGTGGTGCTGGAAGCGGCGCGACGGCCATGACGAAAACCTTTCTTCTTAAGCTTGAAAGCGATGGCCGGGAGCGCGTACAATGCGAATTGAAGGTACACAAATACCGGCTCGCCAACGAAGCGAGTTATGAAATTGGCCTGAAGCTTTGCGGTCTGCGAAACTCTGGAGCTTCAGGCCAATGCTTATTTTGCGACGCCCGACTCGTGTCTATCTATCCGCGCTCATTCCTACACGATCTGATTTAGTCTGTAAATTCCCCTGCAATCTTCATTGCAGCCCCTGTAACGATTAGTGCAGCGGGTGCAATGAAGATTGCAGCCCCTGCAACGATCATTGCAGCCCCTGCAACGATTAGTGCAGGGGTATAGATACCCCTGCACTATAAAATGCAGGGGCTGCAATGATCGTTGCAGGGGTGGTGGTCGTTGGATTTTCCGGGCGAAGTGCCCTCATTCAAGTGGATAGTGAGGAGTCGGAGCCAAACTCCCTACCCCTGCAATGATTATTACAGGGGGTGTGACAAAGGTTGCAGGGGTGTTGACTGCAAAAATATTCCTGACGTATATACGCTTCGTATAGTAATATGCGGCGTTCTCATTTGAGAGGCATCCTTATATGACAGGCATAGAGATAAAAAACTTGCGGAAAGCATTAGGGTATACGCAGGCGAAGCTGGCCGAGGAGATCGGCATTACAGCCAACACGATTGCGCGCTACGAGCGCGATGAACTGAAGCCTTCGCCGCCCGTGCTGAAACTACTCAAGCTGCTTGAAATACTTGTGACGGAGAGAAAGGCTGCTTAGAGGAATGAAGACGATCGCCATCGCTAATCAGAAGGGCGGCGTGGGCAAAAGCACCACAGCGGCCTGCGTGGCTACAGAACTCGCTATGCGCGGCTACGAGACATTGCTGATAGATGGCGATCCGCAGGCGAATGTCACCTCTCATTTTCTCGCGCCCGACCAGATCAATCTATCCATTGCCGACATACTGATCGAATCCGAACAGCGCGATAAGCTACCGCTGGAAGCAGCCATTGTGACAACCGAGATGGAGCATCTCGATCTGGTGCCTTCAAAACTACGTTTCGCACGCTTTGAGAAAGAGCCTGCTATCGCTATTAACCGTCTGCGCTCAAAACTCGTTCCTCTCTCTTCAACGTATGATTTTGCCGTCATTGATACGCCGCCCACGCTGGGACAAATATTGACCACTCCGCTTCTCGCCTCGACGCACATGCTCGTGCCGGTGGCTGCCTCGCCGCTTGCCCAAGACGGTCTGGATGATCTGATGAGCACGTTTGAGGAAGTAAGGAGTACTAATCCAGAGCTCGAGATGCTCGGCATGGTCTGCACCCTATTCGATGGCCGCACCTCAGTCTCCGCGGAATCTTTTCGCAGCCTCAAGGAGCGGTACGGCGCAAAGGTGTTCGAGACGATCATTCATCGTAACGTCAAGCTGGAGGAGTCACCGGCCTTTCATCAGCCCGTACAACTCTACGCCCCGGGTTCGCGTGGCGCGTTGCTTTATGGTGAACTGACGGACGAGATACTAAAACGGCTCGGCGCCCGTAAGAATAAAGGTAAGCTGAAACTGGCGGTTGAGGAGTCGCGGGCCTGATGGCTGAACCTAAAACAAAACCCGAGAGAAGGGTAGCCGGCAAAAACAAGTTCCGGCTGCCCGACCGGCCACCGCGAGTCGTCGAGATAAATCCGCTCCGCGAGATTCTCGAGGAGGCCAAGGCTCAGGAGGATGCCTTAACAAAGCCGTCGCCCCAAACCCGAAGCACCCCTGCAAAGCGGATTGCAGGGGTGGCGCAGTCTGTAAACGCTGTCGTTCGCGGCAACACCCCTGCACAGACTGATGCAGGGGTGTCTGGGCACGTCGTAGCCAAACCGCCTCCATCCTCGGATAAAGTTATTTCCTTCGGAGAGTTCTCCAAGCGCTGGTCGCCGATCTTACGGTCTGGACAGATGAGCGTGTGCCGTGTGCTATTTGAACTGACCTATGAGGCAGGCCAAACAGAGTGCTTCACTTCGATGCCAAAGCTGGCCGCCGCCGCAGGTCTCAAAGAACGACAGTGTTATAACGTGGTGGGGCAGCTTGAGTTGCTCGGTTTTATCGAGCGACCTGAAATCTTCAACACACCGACTAAGAAGGGAACCGTCTTTCGCCTCTTTCTCACACCACAGTCACCTACCGCCGAGTCCAACCGTCGATATCACATCGGAGGAGAGGGAGATAGCTAATACCCCTGCAACGAAAATTGCAGGGGCTGCAACGGAGATTGCAGGGGTATTAATCGCTTCAATCTCAAGGCTTTTCCGACTCTGTCTCACTGTCCCTACATTCCTTCTCTAGGCAATAAAGACCGTTTAAGAGTCTATTATGGCTCCATAAAAATAATGAGCCCACCAAATAAACGTATCTGAGTGTGTAAGAGAATTTGTTCTCGGCTAGGGTAATAACATATCTGACTTTACCCAAATGATGATTGTGGTTGGGGGCACTCAGAGTTAAAACCTCAAATGAGGTGGAATGAGGGTCGAGTAAATCAGCTATATTATTGCCTTTCATAAAGATTGGGCTCGTCATGAATTTATGTCCCGACACTCTCTCGAAAAGCACCTCGAAAATTCGTTTCACATAAAGTTTCACATTCACTAATCAATTTCTTATACCAATTAAAAAACGTTGTTAATAGACGCACAAGTCAGTTCCGATAATACGAATTTTATGAACAACCTAAACGATGGTTTCTATTCAGCTATCGCGTAAAGGCGGGCAAACAAAGGTGATTTGGGCGAGATAAGGGCGTCATAGAGAGAGCGTACACCTTCTCCTTTCCTGATGCCAGC
>DASPJG010000552.1:0-2764 GCA_035628755.1 Pyrinomonadaceae bacterium | reverse complement strand
GAACGCGTGGTTACGTGCGCGGCGATAGTAGTTCGAGCGCGGGTCGCGGTGATGGTAGCCGAGCGGATACCAGCAGATGTTATCGCCGAAACTGACGAAGGCGACGAGCGCGGGACGCCACCAACTGCGCCGTCCGTAGTGCGCGTAGCCGCGCGGCGCCCAGCACCAGTAATTGTTCACGTAGACCCAACGCCCGTAGTGATAGGGCGCCCAGCCCCACGGCTCATCGCCCACCCACGTCCAGCCGTAAGGCGACACCCAACGCCAACTGCCGTAACGATAGGGCGCCCAGTCGTGATAGCTGTTGATGTGTGCGGCGTGCGGACGCCACACGTGGCCGTATTCGCTCGTGTTGATCCAATCGCCGTAGCTGTCGAGTTCTTCCGCGCCCCAGACGTGGTTGTCGTAATAGCGGTCGCGGCTGTCATGGCGCAGGCGCGAGGCGAGATAGCTTTCGCGGTCGTTGATCCATGCGTCCCAGTCGTCGGTGGAGCGCGCGGCGGAAAGTTCCCAGTCGCCGTCTGCGGCGTCGGAGTTACTGTAGACGAGTTCGGCGGTGCGCCCATCGCGCAGGGTGAAGCCGGAAGTTTCGGAGTAGAGACGCGCGCGCCCGCCGTCGCGCACGGTGACGCGGACGTTGCCGTTCTGCGCCACGTCGAGGCGATACGAGCCGGTCTTTTCGGCGGCCAGCGTCGTCTTCGGCGCGTCAATCTCGAAATACTCGCGGTCGTCATCGAAGCGCGCGAGACGCAGCGTGGCCGTGCCTTCGGGCAAACTGAGCGCGATGCCTTCCTCGCGCAGCGTCACGATGTCGAGCGTGGCGTATTCGCCGACGCGCAGGAAGTTGCGCGCGTCAATTTGAATTTCGACCCGCGCGCCCGCGCCCGTGGCGAGGCGGTCGCCTTCTACGAGCGGGAGGTTCAACGCGGCCTTCTCCCATTCCGCGCTCCCCGCGCGGCGCAGGCTCACGTCGCCGCTGAGCAGGCTGACGCGCACGACGCGCGCCGTCTCCTCGTAAGCGTCGTCGTCGAGTTCCTCGTCGAACGGCGCGGCGGGGGCGGCGAAGATGTTCGAGGTCGCAACAAGAAGTGTGAAAAGGAGAGAAAGGAAGGTGAGTGTCAGGGACGTTTTGTTATAGCGCATGGCGCTGGCTCCTTTTTGAGACTGGACGGGACTAGAGAGAAATTCCTTCAACCTTGTAAACGCGCACGCCGGAGAAAGGGTTACACCTCACTCCACATGCGCGACTGGCGAGAAAAGCTGTGCGAGGGCTTCTTCAACCTTGATGGCAGTGCGGCGAAGCAAAGCGCGTGCCCGCGCCCGCGCGGATCGAAACGGCGGGGCGCAAGATGCCGTTTTAACGGGAAATCCGGCGGCGGCGCGGCAAACCTCAACCGAGATAGTGCAGCCGCAGCACTATTTGGTATGTGACGCGACGAGCACATAAACGGACGCATGAATCAACATACGCACATCGCGCGCACGCCTGAAAAGTTTATCCCGACACCTTTAAAGCCGACGAATTTTTACCTCAAAATTTTTTTCACACGCATTTTTACAGGCTGTTTCTCATTGTTCGCCGCCTGAGTCCGGCCAAACTCAAGTTTTACTCAAGTCTGTTTTTTATATTGGCGTCAGTTTAACGGTCGCAGCCGTCCGTTAGAGAGTTTTGCGAGGAAAGAGGTGCGAGAGCGTGTGTCGACCGTCCCGACGGACACAGGGCACGGGTCATCGGGGGGCGAAAATAGACGCGGCATCTCAGGCGAGAAGCCGTCATACATTGCGCGCAAGCAAAGGGGCATGACGGTTTTCGCGCTTCTTCGCAAATGTTGGCCGCCGACGTTGGGGGACGTTGGCGGCCAACTTTTTCGCCTGCCCGGCGCGCGCCCGGATTGACAGACTTTACTAGCAAACTATACTCAACACCATGAAAGCTCCGCAGTTTAAATTGCTCGGCTTCAAGCGACCGCGCGAAGTTGCCCTGCCCGCGCTCGGCAAGTTGGAACGCGAGGTGATGGACGAGGCGTGGCGGCGCGGCGAGATGAGCGTGCGCGACGTACACGAGCACTTCGACGGGCGCGTGGCCTACACCACCCTGATGACGACGCTCGACCGCCTCTACAAGAAGCGTCTGCTCAACCGCAGCAAGAGCGGGCGCGCTTTTCTGTACGCGCCGCGCGTGTCGGCGGCGGAGTTGGAGCAGGGCATCGCCGAAGACGTAATTGACGCGCTCCTCGGCGGCGCAGCCGAGCCGGTGCTGGCCTGCATCGTTGACGCCGTCGGCAAACGCGACCGCGAACTGTTGGACGAACTCGAACGCCTCGTGCGCGAGAAGCGCAAGGAACTGCGACGCACGTAAGCGTGCGCTCGCATGGAGGAGCCCTCGATGTACAACTTGCTCGGATTGTGCCTCGCGCTGGCCGCGCTGCTATGCACGAACGTGCTGGCGACCTGCTTGAGCCTCGCCCTCTGGCGCGCGCTCGGGCGCACGCTCTCGCGGCGGTCGCCCGCGGCTCAGGCGCAGGTCTTGTTCTACCTGCGCCTGCTGCCGTTCGCGTGCGCGCTTATCTTCGTCGGCGGCTTCCTCGTCCCCGCCTACCTGCATCACGAACCGCACCCGACGGCAGAAGTTGTCAGCCTCAAACTCGCGTTCTTCGCCGCTCTCTGTTTTGCCGGTCTCGCGCTCGCCGCATGGCGCGGGCTGCGTTCGTGGGCTGCCACGCGGCGGCTCGTCGCAGACTGGATGCGACACGCCGAACCCGTC
>DASPJG010000551.1:0-3371 GCA_035628755.1 Pyrinomonadaceae bacterium | reverse complement strand
GGAGCGAGGAGGTTCTGCCGCATCAGAAGCTACCTCTCGACGATGCGCAAGCAAGGAAGGGGAGTCCTTTCAGCGCTCGAAGGGGCGTGCCGCGGCAAGCCGCTAAGTGTCGGATAACGCTAGGTATAGCTGAATAGTTACAAAATGTGGGTTTCTATTCAGCTATTCCTAGCCTTTTCCAACATTTAGCGGCTTCCCGCGGCATACTCCTTCGAGAATACCAAGCACCCCGCGCCCTTACTTTCTCGTGGTCGAGAGGTAGGAGCGAATGCGGCAGAACTGGCGCGCCCCTTCCTCGGTGCGGAAGCAGCCGGAGGTCTTCTGCTGGAGCTTGATCATGCGCAGGTCGCACTCCGCCTGATTGTTGTCGAACATGACGATGGGACTGGTCGGCATAGCCCTCGCCGCACTCGTCGTCGGAACCGCGACTGCCTATGACGCGCAGCTCGTGCGTGGGTCTGCGCCCCCCCACTGGGCGTTCGGCGTCCCCATGCTCGTCGCGCTCGCCTGCCTCGGCAGGCACAGGGCGAAGCAACGCAAACTCAATAAGGTGTTCGCCGCCGCTGTCCTGCTCATCATTGCGGCGCACCCGCTACGGATCGCGCTCTTAAATTCGGAGGAATGGCTGCGGTTCGCCGCCTGACTCGCCCCCTAGTAGTTTTGCAAACATTGAATTGAGGCAGACGGTGGCCTCATCACTCGGAATGCGCTCACTTATTCCGGGCAAAACCATCTCACGCCCAGCATCACCAGACGCGCATTTAACACTCCTGATGAGTTAGACGCAGATCCTTCCTGCCTGTAGACTCAATAATCACTGCTTGCCAGATATTCTGTTACGATGGCTGCTGAAAACGCATATACCAATTCGGACTCATAAGGACATAGTCAGGGAATTAGGTCACAAATGAGCAGGCTATTTTCAGTTTTGCGGCTGCGGGAAGTTGAATTTAAGAATCGCATCTTCGTCTCGCCGATGTGCCAGTATTCAAGCACGGACGGGATGCCGAACGATTGGCACTTTGTCCACTTGGGAAGTCGTGCGGTCGGCGGCGCAGGCTTGGTAATGGTCGAAGCGACCGCCGTCTCGCCCGAAGGTCGCATCTCTCCGGGTGATACCGGCATCTGGTCGGATGCTCACGCCGAAGCGTTTGAGCGCGTCACCGCTTTCATCAAGGGTCAGGGCGCGGTGCCCGGCATCCAACTCGCACATGCCGGGCGCAAAGCCTCGACAGACGTGCCGTGGCGGGGTGGCGGCTTCCTGCGCGAAGCGGAGGGCGGCTGGCAGACCATAGCGCCGAGTCCCATTCCTTTCAGGGAAGGGGAGACGCCACCGTGCGAGATGTCGGCTGGCGAGATCGAGGAAGTTATTGCGCACTTCACCGAGGCCGCTAGGCGCAGCTTCGCCGCCGGTTTCGAGGTGGTTGAGATTCACATGGCGCACGGTTATCTGCTCCACGAGTTCCTCTCGCCGCTCTCAAACCACAGGGGCGATGAGTACGGCGGCGGGTTGGAAGCACGCGCCCGGTTTCCCTTGCAAGTGACGCGCGCCGTGCGCGAGGCGTTCCCGTCTCACCTGCCCGTCTTTGCGCGCATCTCCGCAACCGATTGGGTGGAAGGTGGATGGGACTTATCGCAGTCAGTTCAACTCGCTCGGTGGCTGAAGGATGCGGGCGTAGACCTCATTGACTGCTCAAGTGGCGGTGCTGTGCCCGGAGTGAGAATCCCCGTCTCGCCGGGATACCAGATTCCGTTCGCCGCGAGCATTCGTAAGGAGGCGGGGGTTGCGACTGGCGGGGTCGGCCTTATCACGGAACCGGAGCAGGCGGAACGAATCATCGCTTCGGGTGAAGCGGACGCGGTCTTCCTCGCCCGCGCGATGTTGCGAGACCCTTACTGGACGCTTCACGCGGCCAAGTCCCTGGGTGTGGATGTCACTTATCCGCCGCAGTATGGGCGGGCGATGGATTGACGAAAGCCCCGTCCGCTACGTCGCCCACGCCGGTCACGGCAAGCCGGTTTGATATGATATATACAAATCGCGATTTTTAGTTACGGCATTCATCGCCGGGTTTGATGAGACGCTACGACTCAAGACCAGCCCGGCATAATCGGTCTTGATCCGTGCGCTAACAATATGAGCAATCCCTTTCGGGATCGCGTTTGCTAAATAAAGTTGAGAGGCGAGAAATTCCCGTATGAATTTCTCGCCTCTCGCTTTTGCCTTCTCAGCCCTATCTGTTAATGAGCACAATGTCGCCGGTCTCAGTCCCGCGTTCGGCGACGATCATCTTGCCGTCGGGCGACCAGGCGAAACGAAAAATCGTCTCGGACGTAAAGTTCGTTAATTGCTTTGGCGGGCTTCCGTCCAAAGGTTGCAGCCAGATGTTTGAGACGCCGTCGCGGTTATCAATAAAGCTCAAGGCGCGTCCGTCCGGCGTCCATCGAATACCCGCTTCGACGAACGTCGTCGGAGACCTATCGAACACTTTAACGGGCTCGCCACCGTCGAACGGGATGACGGCGAGTTTGGAGAACGTATCGACTTGCGCGCGATAGAAGCAAGCGATAAAGCGTCCGTCCGGCGAGACGCGCGGGACTGCTGCTATTTTGTCCGATAGTTGAATCGGCGCTTCGCCGCCGTCAATCGAAATCTTCCACAACGTCGGCGAGTCTTTAATAACTGACATGTACACGACCCAGCGTCCGTCCGGCGAAATGTCAGGGCGCAGGTCGAAACCACCGTTGGTTAATTGCGCGCGCTCGCCGTTTTCGAGATTCATTTTCCATAAGTTCTGTGCGGCGTCGGCGGCTTTTGACACGTAGACCACGGTGCGCCCGTCGTCCGAAACCGTCGGCTCGAAGTTCGCGCCGGCAGAGGTCGTTAATTGTTTCTGATTGCTGCCGTCCGCATTCATCAACCAGACGTCTTCTTTTCCGCTCGCCGTCGAGCCGTAGATGATTTTGCCGTCCCGCAACCATTCGACGCCTAACGTCCAGCCCAAATCTTTACTGTTACCGGAATGAATCTGGACGGCTTCACTTGCCCTATCGACCGGCGCGATCCACAGGTTCGCGATGCGACGATGGAGGATCGTCACGAGCGACTTCATGTCGGCGGTGACGCCGGCGCTCGAATAACTATTCAAATCTTTGGTAATCGGGCGCGCTTCGCCGCCGGGGTAATCTACTTGCCATAACTGGTGAGCGAGCAGCGAAGCGTTATCGCGTGCGGCGACGATTAAGCCAGTTCCGTCCGCCAGCCATTCAATCGCTTGAATCGCGTCCCACTGGCGAGTGTCGAGGATTTTTCGCCTGCCGTCCGCCACCTGCACTTCAACCAGAGAGGCCACCGTGCCCGCAGCATTTGA
>DASPJG010000550.1:0-8937 GCA_035628755.1 Pyrinomonadaceae bacterium | reverse complement strand
CGGTGCTCATGCCTTCGTTGTGTTCCGCCGCGAGGGGCGCGTCCGGCTCCGCCGCGTCGCCGCGCTCGTCGGCGCGATCCTGTTCGTTGAAGTGCCCCGCGTCGCCCTCGCGCGTCTCTTCCCTGCGCTCGCTCATTCCATCAGCCCTTTCGATGTTCAAACTCACAAACGACCGGCAACATATCTCCGGCTGCCATTCCTCACACTTCCACCGTCGCCGCCTCACAGGAATCGAGCGCGGGCGGCTCTGCTTCCGCCGCCTCGCCCGCCGGGTCGCCTTCCCCTATGTAGACGCGCCCGGCCTCGACCGTCTCGAAATATTCTTCGATGCGTTCGAGTATCTCGCTCACCTCATGCGAGTGGTAGAGCACCTGCCGGAAGCGCGAGCCGCCGACGAGGCCGCGCGTGAATTGTCCCGCCAGTTGCTTCATACGACCGATGGCGGGCAACTCCGGCATGTCCGCGCGCAGCAACTCGAAGTATTCGAGCAAGAGGTTGCGCTTGTCTGCGAGCGTCGGCTGGAACGGCTCGCGCCCGGCGAGCGTGTCTTCGATCTGGCGAAATATCCACGGGTTCGCCATCGCGCCCCGGCCAATCAAGATGCCGTCGCAGTTCGTCTCGCGCCAGCGGGCGAGAGCTTCGTCCACGGTCGTCACGTCGCCGCTGCCGGACACGGGAATTTTCACCGTCTCTTTGATCTGCCGCACCAAGTCCCAATTCGCGCGCCCCTTGTAGCCCTGCTCCTTCGTGCGCCCATGCAGCGCGATGTGCTCGACGCCGCACGCCTCGGCCAGTTTCGCCGTCTCGACCGCGTTGATATTGTTGTCGTAATAGCCCGCGCGAATCTTGATCGTGAGCGGGATCGTGATGGCGCGCTTGATCTCCTTGAGGATCGTTTCGAGGCGCGGCATGTCGCGCAGCAAGCCCGAGCCGCCGCCGTGCTTAACCACCTTCGGCGCGGGGCAGCCGCAGTTGATGTCGAGCAAGTCCGCGCCGACCTCTTCGGCCATCTCGGCGGCCATGCGCATGCGTTCCGGCTGCCCGCCGAAAATCTGCACGGCGAACGGACGCTCGTAATCGTAAAAGCGCATCTGCCGCTTCGACTTCGGATTGTTGCGCGTCAGCCCTTCAACCGAGATGAATTCCGAGACGGTCAGGCCGATCCCGCCGCGCCGTTTCAACAGACCGCGAAACGCCACGTCAGTCACTCCCGCCATCGGCGACAGCACGAGCGGCGGCGCGATCTCGACATCTCTAATTTTGAAAGGCTTCATAATTAAAAGCTGTCAGTTGTCAGTTGTACTCGTGTCGGGGCTTGAACTGTTTCAGTGTAGGCGACAATTTACGCGACACAAACAACGGACAACTGGCTACCAACCACGGACAATTCTTATTTCCGAAGTTCGACGCCCGTGGCGACGAAGCGAATCTCGTCCGCCGTGCCGTCGGCCTTGCGCTCGATCTTCGCGCCGTCTTCGACGAGGTGATCCACCTGCGCCTTGTCCAGCACCTTGACGAAAAACTCGCCCTCGGCCTTGAACTTCATGCTCTTGGAATCCTTCGGCACGAAGAAACTATGATCCTTGAAAGTGACGCGAATCCCCGCCACACCCGACTCCGGCGCGATCTGCATCCAGCAGCCCTCGCTCTGGCAGACGCGCTCCACCACGCCCTCGATCCGCACGCGCTTGCCCGCAAACTTCGCGGGCTGCTTCAACACGTCGGCGAACGCAACCGCAGGCGACTCCGGGTTGAGCGCAACGCCGCGCTTGATCACGTCGCCGTCGCGCCCGGCTTTGGCGGTTTCGACTTTCGCCGTGTCGTGCGTTTTATGCGCGTCGTGCGTCTTCGGGTGTTCCTGCGCCGTGGCGGACATGGAAGCGGCGACGACGAACAGGAGCGAAACGAGAAATGTCTTCATAGTGAAAATAAGTTATCCTTTACGACTGAATGTGCAGTGCATCTTAAGTGCTTTGGCTGCGGCGTTCGGATTATAGCAATGCAACCCAACCTCATCAAAAGCGCGGGCGTCGCGTGGACGGTTCTTTACGCGGCGTTCGTCATCTGGATTTACGCGACCGCGCCCCGCACTTTCAACGAAGTGACGACGGGCGCGAGCGTCGTCGCCGGAACTTACGCGGTTGACGAGGCGCGCTTTCGTGCGGCGCGCGAACTGTTCGGGCGCGAGCAGTTCGCGGCGGCGCGCGACGAATGGATGCGCGCCGACCCCGCCATGCGCGACCCGCGCACGCAGTTCTACATCGCCTACGCCTTCTACCGCGAAGGCTGGGGGCGCGTCTATAACGACGACGCGCTTTTCCGACAGGGTTTGGAGTCAGTCGAGCGCGCGATCCAGTTGTCGCCCGAAGGCGCGCTACGTGTGGACGACCCGGATTTGAAGATTCACTCCGCCGCCGAACTGAAGGCCGAGTTGCAGCGTGGCACGGAGAGTTCGCTCGGCGATCTCAACCCGCTCAAGATCGTGCGCGAGAGAAAATGAGAGACGTGCGCGCCCGTCTCTGAATTGATGAAGAACCACCGCGAACATAACCGGCTGCTCATACGCCACCTGTTGCTCCCGACGATCTTTCTGACCGTCGCGCTCATGGGCGGCCTGCGCGTCGCGGCGGAGACGGGCGCGTTCCAGTTTGTCGCGCCGCCGCTCGTCGCGCTCTTGCTCTCGGTCATGCTCATGTTCATCTTCGCGCGCGGCCAACTCATCAACGTGCGCGCATGGCTCGCCAGCGACCATGCACCGCTCACGAACATCTCGCACGCGCTCACGCTTCTCACGCTCTTCTTCGCCTCCGCGCAGGCCTTCAACAGCGTGCTCCCCGAAAGCGGCCTGTTCCGCTGGATGTTCGCCTTCTTTTTCCTCTGGACGCTCTGGAACAACCTCTTCGCAACCTTCGACGCGCGCCTTACCCTACGCAGCCTCGCAGCCCTCTTCGGCACGGCCTTCGTCCTCAAACACATGCTGCTCGCTTCGCTCTACGCTGCGGACGGCGGCTGGCTCAAACGGCTCGCGGGCGCGCTCCTCGAAGGCTTCACGCAGGGCACGTTCGGCGTGCAGGAAAGATACGCGCCCGCCACCGGCTACATCAGTTTCTTCACCCTCGCGCTCTACGTTCTCGGCCTCGTCCTCCTGCCGCCCGCGCCCGACGCGGGCGACGCCCCTCCTGCGCCGGAACAGGCGACGGACGCCCTCGTCGTCCGGTTCCGCCAGCTTTCAGGCGAAGAACGCGCGCTCCTGCTCGCGGAAATTCTCAGAACCGAACGCGGACGACTCGAAGATGAAATTCACTCGACCCGAACAGACTAAGGCGGGAGCACGAACACGTCGTCCTCCCGCCTTAGTTAGTTTAACGCTCTCTCCGGCTTCTACCAGTTCACGACCAACTCTTCCGAGCCTTGCCACACGGGCACGTCTTCGCGGATGGCCGCGCGTTGCAGCCGTTCGGCGTCCACGAGCAGCCGCCCCGCGCCGAGCGCGACCGCCGCGAGCGGATCGTCCGCGACCGTGACGTGCAGGCGCAGTTCCGTCTGGAGACGTTCGGCCATGCCGTCGAGCAGCGCGCCGCCGCCCGTCAGGATCAAGCCCGTCTGGTAGATGTCCGCCGTCACGTCCGGCTGCGAGTCCTCAATCGCACGGCGCGCGCCCGCCACGATCTCGGAGAGCACCGGCTCTAAAGCCTGCCGCACTTCGTCCGAACTGATCTCGACCGCTTTCGCCAGCCCGCTCGTCAGTTCCTTGCCGACCACTTCCACGCGACGGGGTTCGCTCTTGCCGTCGCCGCTGCCCGCGTGGCTCGCGCCGAGTTCTTTCTTCACCTGTTCGGCGGTGCGTTCGCCGATCTGCATCTCGTACTTGGCGCGCACGTACTCGCGGATGGCGTCGTCCATCGCATTGCCTGCGACCCGCAGGCTGCTCGATGAAACGATGGCCGCCGAGGCGACGATGGCGATGTTCGTCGTGCCGCCGCCGATGTCCACGACGAGGTGCGCCCGCTCGTCGTCGTAGCTGAGTCCCGCGCCGAGCGCGGCGGCGAGTCCTTCGTCAACCAGATCGACGCGCGTGGCCTTGGCGTCGCGCGCCGCATCGCGCACGGAGCGTTGTTCGAGCGAGGTCGAAGAACCGGGCACGCCGATGACCATGTGGCTGCGCTTGTTCTGGTTGCCGTGAATACGCCGGATGAAGGCGACGAGCATCTTCTCGGTCGCCTCGAAATTGTCTATCGTGCCGCCCTTGACCGGGCGAAACACTTCCGCATCCTTCGGCGCGCGCCCGACCATCTTGTATGCTTCCGCGCCGACCGACAGCACTTCACCCGTGTACTTGTGAATCGCCACGACCGACGGCTCGTTCAAGACGACCCCGTGGTCGGGGGCGTAGATGAGCGTGTTGACAGTCCCCAGATCAATAGCGAGATCGTCCGAGAAGAAATTGCTTAAAATGTTCATGCTTGCACCTGATAGATTCCCAATTGCTCCTTGATTCCAACTCGGGAGAGAAGTTGATAAACGCGTCCCGCCGCTCTAAACGGCAAATCGCATACCAGCGAAGCCTGGCACAAAATCCCCGTAAATTCGCGCGCGCGTGCCGCGCCTGTGTCTGTTTCTAAGACATTCAAGGCGTAGGCGGGCGAAAGACGAACGCAAAGAAAGCCTTCGCAGGCGCGCTGTCGAGGAATGCGCCGGGAGACGGAAGGAGCGGTTTTCGCGTTGATCCGGCGACGATTAGCCGCCAAAACGGGCGGGCGCGCGGGAAACGTCTCCGTTGGGGAATGAATCTCGCGCGCCCGGCGGGTGGAGAATAGCGTGGGTAAATTTTTCTCAGCGGGTTTTGGGTTCGGACACGAAAGTCTTGTTCACGATCTTCCACTCGCCGTCTATCTTGAGCATGGACATGTAATCGGTCAGCCGCGCGGTCGGGTAATCAAGCAGCACTTTGACGACGGCGGCGTTGCCCGTGATGTCTATGCTCTCGATGCTGCGCTTGCGCTGCGCCTCGTCGGGCGCGGGCTTGCCCGACGCGCCCGCGATATAGTCCGCGCTCGTGCGCTGCGTAAATTTTCCATCGCGCATCCAGAACAGTTTCGCCTCCGGGTGGAAGACTTTCTGGAAGTGCTGGCCGTCGCCGGTCGCGTGCCCGCGAAAATAATGTTCGATGGCCTGACGCACGGCGGCTTCCTCCGCGTTCTGCGCCCGCGCGGGCTGAAGCCACGCCGCCAACGCCCCCGCCGCAATCGCGCTCACGGCGACTAAGAGAACGAGTTTCTTCATCACACTCTCCCGCAAAATTTTGATTGGAATTTCGAGACGACGCGCCCGCAGCAGGTCAATCGGACTCACTCTTCAACTGCCCGGGCGGCGCATCTCACACACTAACAACTGAACGCGCCGCCCCGGCAAAACGTTCACTCATTTTCCGCGCGCCGCTCGTCGCTCAACACCTCGTACAACGTGGCGGCCTCCTGCTTGGAAGTCTGCCGCGCGTTCGGCACGGCGAGGACGCGCACCGTCAACAGCCGTTCGCGGCGTTCGATCCTGATCTCATCGCCGGGGCGCACCGCGCGCGACGAACGCGCCGCCACGCCGCCGACGAGCACCGCCCCGGCCTCGCACAATTCCTGCGCCACCGTCCGGCGCAACACCAGACGGCTCGCGCGTAAAAATTGATCCAGACGCATAAAAACCGTGAACTGTAAATCGTAAATCGTGAATAGAAAGAAACCTGCTTTCTTCTATTCACGATTTACGATTCACGATCTGCTAATTGTTACTGTTTCTTGTTGCCGCTCGTCTCGGTCTTCTTCTTGTCGTCCTTCTTCGGGGCGACGGGAGCGGTCGTGGTGTCCGGCTTCTGCGGCTCGACTTTCAAAAGCGGGAGCACGCCTTCCTGATAGTCTTTCGCAATCTCGATGTAGGCGTCGCGGCGCAGGCTGTCGAGGTAGTTTTTACGCTCCTTGTCCATGCGGCTCACGGTGATCGCCTCGCGCACCTTGTTGTCGTCGAACGTCGCTTCGCCCGCGGGCGTGCGCTCGTCCACGCGCAGGATGATGATGCCGCCCTCGGTGTCGAGCGGGTCGGCGATGCCGCCCGCCTTCACATTCTTGAGGGCGTTCAACACGTCCTCTTTCGTGATGTCGCTCATGACATACGTGCCGAGTTTGCCCTTGTTCTCCGGCGCGGTGCGCTTGCCGTCCATCTCGCGCTCCGACTGCACCATCGCCAGCGCGGCGAAGTCCGCGCCCGCGCGCAACTGCGCCACCAGCTTATCGGCGCGCTCGCGCACCTCCTTCGCGTCTTTCCCCACGGTGCTCAGGAAGATTTCCGACAGCACGATGGTTTCGGGCTTGCGGAATTTATCCTTGTTCGCCTCGTAGTAGGCTTTCACTTCGGAGTCGGTCAGGCCGTAAAAGAGTTTCTGATCCACTTCGCGTCCGAGCACCCACGTCTTCATGATCTCGGTGCGCATCGTGGCGCGCACGTCCGCGGGTTTGATCCCGGCGGCGTTCATCGCCTGTTCGAGTTCGGCCAGCGACTTGAGCTTTTCGCGCTTCGCCACTTCCAGCATGCGCCGGTTGACCTCTGCCTCCACGTCTTCGTTCATGCCCATCTCCTTGCCCCTCTGGACGAGAAGTTGTTCGTTGACGAGCGTGGCGATGATCTCGTTGCGCCGTTTGGCGATCTCTTCCGCGGCCTGCTGCTCGGTCATCCCGCGCTGCTGCCGGAGCGCCTCCGCGGCGTCCGCCATGTCCTTCTTCAGCATCGAGAGCGTGATGACATCGGCGTTGACCTGCGCGATCACTTCGTCAATGACGCGCGGCACGCCCTCCTCCTGCGCCTGCACCGAGACGGCGGACGGCGCGAGGAACGCGGCTGAGAGCAACGCGGCGCACGCGACGCGGCGGGCGCACATTAAAAATTTTGACTTCACAGATTTTTACTCCTTACCAACTCGGCGCGCGCCACTCTTCGGTGTCCGCGCGCCCTGCCTCAAATTGTCGAATCGAATTTAACGCCTGTGATGTACGCGTCCGCACACGGGACGAGACAGGCTAAAACGGTCGGGTTAAAGTTAAGGTCTCAAGTTTCAAGTTTCAGGACTCGCGGGTTCTTCGCTCTTTAACTTGAACCCCGTAACCTGAAACTTGAAACCCATTTTAGTCCGCGCTGCTGATTTGCAGCAACAGGCCGTGCGCGGTTTCGATCACGTCGTCCGCCTCTTCCTCGCTCAAATCGAGGCGCAGGACGCCGTTTGGCGTGAAACTCGCCCCGGCGCGCGTGCCTACGAGCGTGAGCAATTTTTCGGGCGCGACGCGCGCTTTCTCGCTCAATTTGACGGCGATGCCGGTCGGCGTCCGGTCGAGCGACAGCACGCCGACCGTCTCGGCGGTGCGGCGCAGGCGCGCGTAGGCCAGAAGTCTCTCGACCGATTCGGGGATGCGCCCGTAGCGGTCTTCCGTCTCGGCGCGAATCTGCCTGAGCGTCTCGTCGTCGCGCGCCGAAGCGATGCGCTTGTAGGTGCGCAATCTCTGCCCCATGTCCGAGATGTAATCCTCGGAGATCGCCACGTCAACGCCCAGATTGAGCGCGACGGAGGTTTCGTCCTGCACGTCCTCGCCGCGCAGTTCCGAGACGGTGCGCTCCAACATCTGCGTGTAAAGATCGAAGCCGAGCGCGTCCATGTGGCCGGACTGCTGGCCGCCGAGCAGGTTGCCCGCCCCGCGCAGTTCGAGGTCGAGCGCGGCGACGCGAAAGCCCGCGCCGAGGTCGGAAAACTCGCGTATCGCCGCCAGCCTCCGGCGCGCAATCGGCGTGAGTTCCTGCTCCGACGGAATCAAAAGATAGGCGTAAGCGCGGCGGTTGGAACGCCCCACGCGCCCGCGCAGTTGATACAGTTGCGCCAGCCCGTAGTGATCGGCACGGTTTATGATGATGGTGTTGGCGCGCGGGATGTCTATGCCGTTCTCGATGATGGTGGTGGCGACCAGAACATCGTATTTATAGGCCATAAAATCGAGCATTACGCCTTCCATCTCCTTCTCGTTCATCTGCCCGTGCGCCACGCAGACGCGCGCCTGCGGCACGATGCGTTTAACGAGCGCGGCGATGGTCTGGATGGTCTCGACGCGGTTGTGGATGAAGAAAATCTGCCCGCCGCGCCCCAATTCAAGCTCGATGGCCGACTTGATGACCGACTCGCCGAACTGCACGACCTGCGTCTGGATGGCGAGGCGGTCGCGCGGCGGGGTTTCGATCAGAGACATGTCGCGCAAGCCCATCAGAGACATGTTGAGCGTGCGCGGGATGGGCGTGGCCGAAAGGGTCAGCACGTCAACTTTCTTCTTCAACTGCTTGAGCCGTTCCTTGTGCGCGACGCCGAAACGCTGCTCCTCGTCCACGATGACGAGGCCGAGATCGCGGAACTTCAAATCCTTCGACAAGATTCGGTGCGTACCGATCAGGATGTCCACCTCGCCCGCCTCCACGCGCCGGACAACCTCTTTCTGTTCCTTCGGCGTGCGGAATCTCGAGAGCAATTCGACGCGGACGGGAAACGCCGCGTAGCGCGCCGTGAACGTCTCGTAGTGCTGGTAGGCGAGCACGGTCGTCGGCGTCAACACGGCCACCTGCTTCGACTCCATCACGGCCTTGAACGCCGCGCGCATCGCCACCTCGGTCTTGCCGTAGCCCACGTCGCCGCACAGCAGCCTGTCCATCGGCGTCGTCGCTTCCATGTCCGACTTCACGTCTTCGATGGCCGTCTCCTGATCCGGCGTCGGCACGTACTCGAAGCCATCCTCGAACTCGCGCTGCCACGGCGAGTCGGCAGCGTAGGCGTAGCCGCCGACGAGTTTGCGCTCGGCGTAGAGGCGCAGGAGTTCGTCGGCCATGTCGCGCATGGCGCGTTTGGCCTTGGCCTTTGTCTTC
>DASPJG010000549.1:0-7557 GCA_035628755.1 Pyrinomonadaceae bacterium | reverse complement strand
GCTCATGAGGTGGCGTGCTGGCTTGTAGTACGTGTCGCTCCATTGCCCGCAATCGGAAGCGTGAAAGAGAAAGTTGAGCCGCGGCCAATCTCGGATTCGACCTGTATCTGGCCGCCGTGGAGTTCGACGAGTTGGCGCGTGATGTAGAGGCCGAGTCCCGTGCCTTTCTCGCCGCGCGTGGCGCGGTGTCGCCCCTGCTCATACTTGTCGAAGAGGAGCGGCAGATCGCCCGCCGCGATGCCGACGCCCGTGTCCGCGACCGCGACGCGCACTTCGCCCGCGCTCGCCGCTTCGACGCGCACCGTGACGCGACCGCCTTTGGGCGTGAACTTCAAAGCGTTCGAGAGCAGGTTGACGATCACCCGCCGGAGTTTGGCGCGGTCGGCGCGCACGGCGTTCGGCAAGGCGTCGGGCGGGTTTTCCAGCGCGAGCGTCAGACCCTTGTCGCGCGCGAGTTGCACGAACGGCTCACAGACTTCGTTGATGAAGCCGCAGAGGTCTACGTCCGCGAGTTCGAGTTGGAGCGAGCCGGATTCGAGCTTGGCGGCGTCGAGCAGATCGTTGACGAGTTCGATCAGGTTCTGCGTGTTGCGCTCCATCATCTTCACCATGTTCTTCTGTTCGGGCGAGAGTTCGCCGAGACGGCCAGAGGTGAAGAAACTGATGACGCCGCTGATCACGGTCAGGGGCGAGCGCAGGTCGTGCGTGGTCAGGGCGAGAAATTCCTCGCGCATGTCGGCCAGTTCGCGCAGGCGCGCGTTGGCCTCGTTGAGTTCCGCGTTCGAGGCGGTGAGTTGCTCGTTGAGGCGTTCGAGTTCCTCGCGCTTCTCTTCGAGTTCGGCGAGAATGCGCACGAAGTCGCGGTTCTGCCGCGCGAGTTCTTCGACGGCGGATTCGCTGTCTTCCGCGTTGAAATTCTCGCGCAGGGCGTCCACCCGCGCCTTGACCCCGGCGGCCTCCACGGGCGGCAGCCACTTGATGATCGTGACGCGCGTGCCCGCGCCCGATTCGATCTCGAACTCGTCCATCAGGCGGCGCGTTCCCGTCAGCCCGACGCCGAGACCCGACCGCGAGGTGTACTGCCCGCGCATGATGGCGCGCAAACTCGCTTCGTCAATGCCGGGGCCTTCGTCGCGCGCGGTGATCTGCAAGCCCACGGCGTTGCTCCCGCCCTTGCGGAAGGCGACGGCGAGCGTGATCGCGCCGCTCCCGGCATACTCGTAGATGTTGCGCGTGAGTTCGGAGACGGCAGTCGTGATCTTGATCTGCGTGGTCGTGTCGAAACGCATCTCGCGCGCGAGACGGCGCACGCGCTCGCGCACTTTCACGATGTCGGCCTCGCGCCGCACGTAGATGTCTCCGAGCCGGGTGGTGTCAATGCCTTCCATAGAAGTTTCAGGTCTCAGGTCTCAAGTCTTAGGTCTTAAGTCACAAGTCAAACATATCTTCCTGACTCGTGACTTGAGACCTGAGACTTGAGACTTATCTGGCGATGAGTACGGTCGCGTCGTCCGTGTCGCGGCCATAGTCGCGCATCAGGATGCCCGCCATCAGTTGCGGGCTGTGCTGCAACAGGCCGGGGTAGTCGTCCACGTCCCACGACGCGCTGACGCCGTCCGAGGCCAGCACGACGCGCGCGCCCTCAGCCCACCTGTACGACCAGGCGCGCAGCTTGTCCATCCGCGCGCCGAGCGTGCCGTTGTTCGAGATGGGGCGCACGGGTTCGGGCGCATTGAAGACGCGCACTTCGATGTTGCCCACGCCCGCATATTGAAATGACCCGCGCGCCGTGTCGAGAATGCACGCGCCCATCACCGCGCCGCGCGTCGGCCTGAGCGCGGCGTGCGCCGCGTGGAATATTTCTTCCAGCCCCTCGCCCTGCCATTCCGCGAGCACCTCAAGCGCGACCTGCGAAGCCTCGTATGCGCCCTGCCCGTGACCAAGCCCGTCAACGATGGCGAGCAGGGTTTGCCCCACGCGCTGGCTTATGAAATAGGCGTCGCCGTTTCGATCCTCGTGCGGGTGCGGGCGCGTCCACACGCCGATGCGCCGCGCCATCGCCGCGTGCGTCTTGTCCGAGAGGCGCGCGGCGGCCACCCACTTGCGTAAGAGGAGCGCGGTGCCGTGCGTCGTCCGGCGCGAAAACGACGCGAACCGTCCCGTATCCTGCACCGTCGAGTAGACTTCAAACTCGTCCATCAGGCGGCGCACCGCGCCGAGACCCGCGCCGAGCGAGCCGCCGGTCGAAACGCCGTCGCGCACGACGCGGTCGAGGTCGTAGATGCCGGGGCCGCGATCCGTGTAGAAGATTTCCAGCCCCGGCTCCGCGCCGAGCGTGTCGGTGAAATGAATCTGACCGCCGCCCGCCGCGTAGCGCGCCGCGTTCGTCCCCACCTCCTGCACCACGATGTCAATCTCGGCCAATTCGCGCTCGGTGAACCCCATCTCGCTCGCGTAGACATGCACGGCGCGCCGCGCCGTGCCCACCTGCGCCTCGTCTCTGATCTCCATTGACCGGATGACTCTCATAAACGAAACGATGAACGATGAACGACGAACGCGGCAGTGATGACTTCAACTCTCATCCTTCCGCGTCCATCGTTCATCGTTTCGCTAAATCCAGCGCACCACCGTCACGCGCGTGCCGCGTTCGGGGCTGGATTCGATCTCGAATTCGTGTGCGAGGCGGCGCGATCCGGGCAACCCCTGACCAAGCCCGCGACCGGTGGTGAAACCGTCGCGCATGGCGGCCTCGATGTTTGGAATCCCTCCGCCGGAGTCTTCGAAGATGAGCCGCAAGCCTTCGCGCCCGTCTGCGTGCCGCGCGGGCTGCGCGATCACCTGACCGCGCCCCGCGTATTTGACGATGTTGCGCGCGAGTTCGGAGGCGACGGTGGCAAGGCGCGTCTGGTCGATCAGGCGAAAGCCGAGCGCGACGGCCATCGCGCGCACCTCGCCGCGCGCGACCACGATGTCGTGCTCCGACTCAAGCGTGATGGCGCGGCTCTCCAAGCGAATGCCACTCTCCATGAAATTCCGCGTCGTCCGCATCGTCCTCGTCTTCCACGCCAAACTCGTCGCGCAGCAGTTTGATGCCTTCGTCAACATTGAGCACGGTGTCCACGCCGCGCAGTTCCAGACCGAGTTCGACGAGCGTGATGGCGACCGCCGGTTGGATGCCGACCACCACCGTGCGCGCGTCCATGATGCGCGCCATCGCGGCGATGTCCGAGAGCATGCGCCCGATGAAGGAATCGACCATCTCAAGGAGCGAGATGTCTATCAGGACGCCGCGCGCGCCCGTGCGTTCGAGTTCGTTGAGTATTCGTTCCTGCAAACCGATCACGGTCTGGTCGTCCATGTCCACCTGCACGGGCACGACGAGGACGCGGCCAACTTTCAGGATCGGGATGCGCTGCGAGCCATTCATGGGCATTACTCCAAAAAAAACGTAAATCGTGAATCGTCAATCGTGAATAGATTAAGCCCTGTCTTTTTCTATTTACGATTTACGATTCACGATTCACTTTTTGCCTGCTCCGGTGTTTTCTGCGTCGAGGGGTTTGTGCCGTTACGCAGGTGCGAGAGCGCGGCGGCGGAGACCACTTTGCGGCCAATCATTTCGAGCGCGAGTTTGATGCCGTCGGACATTTGGGCGCGGGTGGTGATCTGCGTGAGATCAATGCCGAGTTGCACCATCGTCTGCGCAATCGAGGGAGAGACGCCCGTCAGGATGCAGCGCGCGCCCATCAGACGCGCCGCCGTCACGGTCTTGATCAAATGGTTGGCGACGAGCGTGTCCATCGTGCGCACGCCCGTGATGTCGAGGATGGCGACCGTCGAGCCGGTGTCAACGATGCGTTGCAGGAGGGCTTCGGTCATCATCTGGGCGCGGCGCGAGTCGAGCGTGCCGATGATGGGGAGCGTCAGGATTTTGTCCCACACTTTAATGACCGGCGTGGACAGTTCCAACATGTCGGCGCGCTGCTGGCGGATGATCTCCTCGCGCGAGCGGATGAAGTTTTCCACCATCACCAGCCCCATCCGGTCTAAGAGGCGCGTGAAGTGATCCATCTCGCGCACGAGCGTCACGATGTCGCCCTCGAAGTCTTCGGCGAGGATGGGGAGCACGACGTTGCGCAGGGAGAGGATGTAGGTGGCGTTCTCCGAAGGCGTATAGCCTTTGACGGCGCGCTGGCGCGAAATCTCGTTGAGGAAAACGCGCAGCTCGTCGAACGAGGAGTCGTCGAAGTCCGCGCCGTCGGATTCCCGTAGAGCGCGCGCAAGCATTTCCACGATCTGCTGCGACTGCTGGCGCAGTTCGTGTTTGGAGATCAATTCGTCGCGGAAATCTTCGGATTCGAGACGCTCTTTGATCCAGATGTTGAGAATTTCGTCGCGCCGCGCGGAGAGCAATTCCACGACGCGGCCTGAGATTTGAGTCTTCGTTGAAGTAGGCATCCGTATCCCTCTAAATGTGGCGCGCTCGGCAAAAGTTAGCGCGCGTTCGTCGCAAAAACTTCGCGTGAGAGTAAACAAATTACCGCCGCACGAAGGGAGAGAACGGCGTCGGGCATCTTCTCGGGGCGTTCGTGTTTATCTTAGCATCGCGGGGGCGGGTAAAAGCAAATGCGGGCGCGAAGGAAGAGAGCGCCGGCAGGCCGGCGCGAGGCGGGCGGAGGCGCGGGGAAGAACCCGCCGCCCGCGTTTTTCTCAAATTAGAGGGACGGGCGACGGGCTTTTTCTCGTGCCAATCAGAGTCTGCTCCGGCCTGTTTCCGGGCGCGCTCAGTTCATCTTCTGCATCGTCACGGAGACGACGGGCGTGCTGCCCGCGGTGCGGCTGTAAGAGACCCAGTAACCGGCCTTCGGGTAGCGCACCAGCTTGTAGAGCGAGCCGTCGGGGCGCGCTTCGAGTTCGTCGCCCATGACGGCCTTCGGCGTCGGGGCTTTGTCGCCCGCGTTCATGTAGATGAGCGCGAGGGCGGAAACCTTCTTCTCGCCGTCGTACATCACCTGCACGCTCTCTTTTTCCGAGACGACGTAGAAATCTTGCGTGTCGCCTTTGTCGGTCGGCGTGCCGAGTTTCTTGCGCGTCTCTTCGGCGCTCATGCCGATGCGGACGCCTTTGTACTCCTGAAACGCCGGTTGCTCGTCGGCCTGTCCGGTCTTCGCGGTGGGCGCGCTGGCGTTGTTGTGCGCTGCGGCATCGCCCGCGCGCGCTGTCTGTGCCGGGGCGACGGAAGCGCACAGGCACAGGAGACAGGCGGCGCAGAACGACAGGCGAAACAGGTTGCGAGGGAGACAATACTTCGGATCGTATGACATGGGTTGGGCTCCTTCTAAGGCAGGTGGAGACGGTCAGGGCGACCGCGCTCTAGAATTTCGAAGCGACCATGCGTGAGACAGGCGACGCGCGGGGCGTCACTTTTCACACGGCCAACTCCGAATCAAACTTTAGCGGCGAAAAGATATTACTGCCGGGGGGGCAAGTCAATAGTGAAATTCTCCGGCGCGCTTCCGGCAATCTCGGAAAGGCCAAACTCAACGGGGCGGCGCGAACGAGGATCGGTAGCGAGCCGGAGGTTCTAAATCTGAATCCCGCGAAACTTCTCGACCTTCTTCGTCGAAGCCGGTTTGACGACGACGGCCTCGTCCTGTTCGCGGTGCTGCTGCTCGCTCTCCGTGTGCCAGCGCGCCCATTCGCCGGGCGCGTCGAAAGTCTCGCCGCCGTGTTTGGTGAAGCGTTCGCGCACGCGGCACATGACCGGCGTGTTGACGCCGACGCCGCTCAGGATGGCCTGCCCCTTCGTCAGAGCCGGTAGCTCGTTCAGCAGCCCGCGCCCCGCGCCCTCGACCGACTTCGCCACCGTGTCCTGATCAATCGGGTTGACGATGCGCATGATAACCTGCGTCATGCACTGCGAGAGCACGTCCTGATCGAGCTTGCCCGGACGCTGCGTGATTAGCCCGATGCCGACGCCGAACTTGCGTCCCTCGGAGAGTATCTGCTTGAGGATGTTCGTCGAGACGACCGTCTGCCCGGCGGGCGCGAAGCGGTGCGCCTCTTCGAGCAGAGTGAAGACGGGGTAGGGCAGGAAACTCTCGCTCGCGCCGTCGGCCTCGCCGCGCACGGTCGCCATGCGCGCCTTGTTGACGCGCCGCAGGAGCGTGGCGACCACGACCTGCTGCTCGTGCTGTTCGATGTCCGAGAGTTGCAGGACGGTGCAGCGACCGGGGCGGAAGAGTTCTTTGAGTTCGATGTGCTCGTGGTCGGAGAAGATGGAATCGGGGCGGTCGAAACGGTTGTCGAGACGCCACAGGAGCGCGTCAATCGAACCGGCGTTGCCGCCCGAACCGCCGCCGCGCGCGTCTTCGTCGCCGTACTTCTCCGCCGTCACGAGGTCGCGCAGATCGTGATAGCCCCACAGGGCGCGCCCGCCGCGCTCGCTTGCCGTCAGCTTCCGGTAAGCCTGCGAGAGATAATGCAGCATCTTGTCGCTCGCGCCTTCGGGCAACAGATACTTGATGTCGGCCTCCGTGAGCGACGAGAAGCGGACGCGCACGCGGTCGTGAGTGAAAATTTTGACTTCCGGCTGGTAGCCGTCGGCGGCGGAGCGGAAACGCGGGTCGCCTTCAATCGAACGCAGCGTGTCGTATTCGCCGTGCGGGTCAACGATGAGCACCGACGCGCGGTTGTGCGGCATCATCAACTCTTCGACGAGCACGCCCGCCGTATAACTTTTCCCCGCGCCGGTCGAAGCGAGGATGGCGAGGTGCGTCGAGACGACATCTTTGACCGAGAGCACGACGGGCACTTCCCCCGCGCTGCGCGTCAGCAGGCTGCCGACGTGCGCCGCGCCCGTCTCGTTCACGCGCCGCGAACTGAGCACGCCCGCGAGCGTCTCCGAGGAAGCGAGGAAAACCGCATCGCCCGCGTTTGGCGGGATGCGCGGGTTGACGAAATCGCCCATCTGCGCGTGGAAGTAGCCGATGGTCTCGACGTTAATCTCGTACAACTCGCAGCCCTCGCCGTCGAGTCCGATGAGCGCGGAGATGACGGCGGGCGGCGTCTCCGGGTCGGACAAAAACGCGTCGGGCAGGTTGCGCACGAGTTTGCGCGAAGTGATGTTCCCCAGAATCTGTCGCACGTCCGCGCCGTCGCGCGCGAGGTAATAGACAAACTCGCCGATGCGCGCGCGCCGGTTGTCCGCCGTGATGAAGAGAAACTCATGTGGCCGCTCGCCCGGCCCTTTCACCGTGCCCGTGCGCGCGTCGGATGTGTAGTCTTGAAAACTCATCTGTGACTTCGGCTAAAACTTCCGTTGCCGCCACACCGGTCGGCGGCCATGCCTGCAAAGGAAACCGGCGCGGGCGAGTATATCACGCGGCAAAGATGCGTTGACGAGACGCTTCGCGGCTGCATTTCCAACTCCCTGCCGCCGTCACACGCGGCGGGCGGCGGCGGCATCGCGGCCGCCCTCTTTCGCGGCGATTTCCAGGTCTGCCGCCACCATCTCTCGCACCATCTCCCCGAACGTGTACTCCGGCTCCCATC
>DASPJG010000548.1:0-2516 GCA_035628755.1 Pyrinomonadaceae bacterium | reverse complement strand
CGACACGCACCGCCTGCGTCGCGAAGACCTCAAGGCCGTCACGCGGCGCGAGCCGACGGCGGAAGAGCTGGACGCGCTGACGTTCGCGTGGACGGTCTGCAAGCACACGAAGTCGAACGCCATCGTCTACGCACGCGCGGGGCAGACCGTGGGCGTCGGCGCGGGGCAGATGTCGCGCGTCGATTCGGTTCGCATCGGCGCGATGCGCGCCCAAATCCCCGTCGCAGGCTCGGTGCTCGCGTCCGACGCTTTTTTCCCCTTCCGCGACGGCGTAGACGAGGCTGCGAAGCACGGCATCACTGCGCTGATTCAACCCGGCGGCTCTGTGCGCGACGCAGAGGTTATCGCCGCCGCCGACGAACACGGTCTCGCGATGGTCTTTACTGGCATCCGGCATTTCAAACACTGAACGAGGGAAGGAAAACTGAGACGACCATGACGAAGCGATCATTCAGGGTAAAACTGGCGGCGGGATTTCTGGGGTTGCTGCTGCTGGCGACGTGCGCGCTGGCCGCGCAGGAGGGTCTCACGAAGCGCGTGCGTTTTGCGCGCGGGCGCACGTCTGCCACGTTGAAGAACTCGGTCGTGCGCGGCACGCGGGATCGCTACTTGCTGGAAGCGCGAGCCGGGCAAAGGATGACCGTCAACATCACCTCGGTCGAGCGGAACGCGGTTTTCACCATCCATACGCCCGCAGGCGACCCAATCGAAGGTGCGGGCGAGGCGCATGAGTCAACGAGTTGGAGCGGCAGCCTGCCTGAGAGCGGCGACTACGTGATCGAGGTCGGCGGCACGCGCGGCAACGCGACCTACACGCTCAAGGTGGCGGTTCGTTGAACTGTCCGGGTGAATCCTGATGCACGCTTGCAGTCGCGCCGCGCAATCGTTGATACTTGGGCGTTCCATCTCCCCGAAAATTTATTTGCTGTAGTGAAGGGTAGAACTCATGGTTGATATTGAATCCGTCTCCGGCGGCGAAAATAACGGGACGCCGGTGCGTTGCCGTTTTTGCGGGCAGTTGAACCAGACGCGCGCGGACATGGTCGGGAGCGCGAAGTGCGGTCGCTGCCGCCTGCCGCTCTCAGGACAAGCGCACAAAAAATTCGCCGACCTCGACAAAGACACTTACATCCACCCGGCTGACAGCCGCGCTCTCGCCACGCTGCGCGCCATTCCGGGCATAGACACGGCGGTTAAAAAGCTGTTGTCGGTAACGGGCGAATCGGCCATTCGCGTCATCTTCACGGCGAGCGCGGTGCGCGTGACGCCCAAACAATGCCCCGACCTCTACGCCAAGTTGCAGATCGCCTGCACGACGCTCGGCGTGGACATGCCGGAACTGTTCGTGCAGCAATCGCCGATGGTCAATGCTTTCACGGGCGGCGTCGAGCGTCCCGTCATCGTGCTCTATTCCGGCCTGCTCGAACGCCTGACGGACGAAGAAGTGCTCGCCGTCGTCGCACACGAAGTCGGCCACATCCACGCCGAGCACGTGTTGTATCTGACGGTCGCGCATTTGCTCGAAGCGTTGGCGAACGTCGCGATTGCGGCTGCGCCGGTGGCAAGCCTCGTCGCACAGATTCTATCAACCACGATGCGGTCGGCGCTTCTCGCGTGGTCGCGCCGCGCCGAATTGTCGTGCGACCGCGCCGCGCTCCTCGTGACGCAGGACGCAGACGTGATCGGGCGCACGATGATGAAACTCTGCGGCGGCACGTTCGCCTCGAAAGTTGACTATGAACAATTTCTCGTGCAGGCGCGCGACTTCCAGAAGAACTACGACGAGAGCGCGCTCGACCGCTTCTGGGCGGACATCATCACGAGCGGCCTCTCGCACCCGTTCCCGGTCTGGCGCACGTCGGAGATTCTGAAATGGGTCGAGAGCGATCAGTACGGGCGTCTGATGAACGGCGCGCCCGAAATCGCAGCGGCGTAACTATCAAGTCCCAAGTCTCAAGTCTCAAGTCTTAGGTTGACTTGGAACTTGAGACTTGAGACTTGGGACTCAGGACTTTGAAACCTATGTTAGAGAATAAATTCGGCATCGTGTTCGGCGTGGCTAACAAGCGTTCGATTGCGTGGGCATCGGCGGTTGCGCTCGCGGGCGCGGGCGCGCGGCTCGCGTTCACATATCAAAACGAACGCCTGCGCGAGAACGTGGAGAGCTTGACGAAAGACCTGCCGGGCGCGGTGCTGTCGCAGTGCGACGTGGTGAAGCCGGAAGAGGTCGAGCAGACGTTTGCGCGTGTCAGGGAAGAATTCGGCAGGCTCGATTTCCTCATCCACAGCCTCGCCTTCGCGCCGCGCGAGGCTCTGGAGGGCGATTACGTCAATACGTCGCCGGAAGCCTTTCAGACCGCGCTCGAAGTCAGCGCGTACTCGCTGACGACGCTGGCGCGAGCCGCACAGCCTTTGATGGCGGAGGGCGGGAGCATCGTCTCGATGAGCTATTACGGCGCGGAGAAGGTCGTGCCCCACTACAACGTGATGGGGGTGGCCAAGGCGGCGCTCGAGAC
>DASPJG010000547.1:0-2000 GCA_035628755.1 Pyrinomonadaceae bacterium | reverse complement strand
AGGCGGCGGCCAGTGAGAGGTTCGCGTCCGCATCTGCGGGCGCGAACTCGTCGCGTAGATCAGAACCGCCTGCGCGATCAACTCGTCAACGAACAGGTGCGCCCGCCGCAGAGAATCCCGCAGTTCCCGAATGTCTCCCTCCGTGGCGCATGTGCCTTCGCGCCACAGAAAATCCTGCAATACATCGCGTAAAATCATCAACTCGCGTGCCACTTCGTCAATCAGACAGCCCTGCTGGAAACGCGCCTGCGAGTGCATGCGAAGTGGACGCACCGCCTCGGCGATTTCGCTGTCGAGCGCAGCACTATCCAACACCTGCGCCAGTTCGTCGAAAATGTCGGGCAGGTAGTCTACGAGTTGATGATAAGAGAGCAGCGCGGGCAGGTCTGTGCGGCGATCCGTGTAGACGATGTCAACGAAGGAGCGCACGAGCGCAGGCTCATGCTGTCTCAGCAGGGCGACGTAGCGTTCGGCCATAAGCACCTGATGGTGGAGCAGGAAGGATGAACGAAGGATGCGGGAGCATCGCTTGCAGGGCGTCGTTCATCGTCGCTACTTCATTGTTTTGCTAGGAGTTTCTTCAAAAGAGCTTCCAATTCGTCGAAATCAATGGGCTTGGTGACGTATTCGTTGCAGCCTGCGGCGAGGGCGTCGGCGTGGAAATCGTTGGTGTCGTGCGCCGAGACGGCGACGATGGGAATTTGTCCGAGGCCGTCGAGTTCGCGTATGCGGCGCGTGGCGTCGAGGCCGTCGAGGCGCGGCAGGCTCAAGTCCATCAGGATCAAATCGGGGCGGCTGCTCTCGGCCACCTCGACAGCTTCTTTGCCGTCTACAGCCTCCACCACCTGATAACCGCTCATTTCCAGTAACCTTCTCATCATAAAGCGGTTATCTGCAAAATCTTCTACTACGAGGACAGTCAACTTCGCGTTTCCGTTCTCTTCCATCAACAGCCTTCCCGTCAATAAGGGCGAATAATTGGATAGCCCACGCCCGACGCCAAACGTATCACTAGCAAACACTCGGAATTTTTGCTAAGATGCCGCATCGAAACGCAACACAAAAATTCGCATCGTTCGGGTTCAATTCGCATGGAGGACGTGGTCTGACGCCCTCCGCGCAACCGGCAGAAGCGCCCGACGCGCGAGCCTTGTGAGCAAAATGAAGCCGATAAAAGCTACTACACATGACACGGACGCCCTGATTGAATTGGGGCGCGCTTCCGTGCAGATCGTCCACGATCTGAAAAACCAAGTTAATGGTCTCAAACTCTATGCCACGTTTTTGCGCAAGCGCATGGAGAAGAGCCAACGCCCCGCGGACGAACTCGAAACCATCAACAAGATCATGGACGGACTCGAACGCACCGCCGCCGACATGAACACGCTCGTGCGCTTTGGCCGCCCGCTCGAACTCCAACGCCGCCCCCGTCTCGACCTCGCCGTGCTGCTCGCCGCCGCCACGGAAGGCGACTTTGCCGCCCCGATGGAGGACGGCGGCGCGTATCTAGGCGATTTCGACGCGCCCCTTCTCTCCGACGCGCTCAAAAGCCTGCACGTGAGCGCGCGCGCTTTGACGGCTAAAGACGCCTCGACGGAGATCAACCTGCACCGGCAAGCGACCGGAGAGGACGGTGCGACCCCCTCCGCACTCATCGAATGGCGCGGCATCAAGGTCGCCGACGAAGACATTTTCAACAGTTTCAACGGGGGCGCAGGTTTGCGCCTCGCGCTCGCCGCCAGAGTTATTCGCGCGCATGGCGGCGCGGTCGAACAGGCTTCGGACGCCCTGCGCGTCCGGCTGCCGCTGGGGAAAGATGAGGAAAAACCGTGAATCGTGAATCGTGAATCGTCAATAGATGAAATCCGGTTTTTCTCTATTGACGATTCACGATTCACGATTCACGGCCTTCCTCATCACCTATTCTTACCTGAGGAGAGCAAAAGGTGGATCGTAAAGACGTACGCATTTTGGTGGTTGACGACGAGGCGATGATGGCC
>DASPJG010000546.1:0-11080 GCA_035628755.1 Pyrinomonadaceae bacterium | reverse complement strand
CTGCAACTGGCGCAGCAGATTCTCGGCAACGACCAGTTTCGCGAAGACGTGCATTGCATGATCATGCGCGCCCACGCCGCGCTCGGCAATCGCGCCGCCGTCAAGGAACAGTACGAGCACTTGCGGCGGGTGCTGCGCAAGGAACTCGGCGTCGAACCGGCTGCCGAGACGCAGAAGATTCTCAAGGACTTGATGGGCTGATCGTGCGAGAGGCGCACGCAGGGAGCAATCAAGCGGCGTGTGGGCTTATCCGGTAAAGTCAGGCGTTTTCCCACCACCGGAGCGCGCGGCGACTTGAAATAGAAGGAAAATGTAACAACCCCTTTGGTCAGATCGGACAAAACCTATGTTATTTTGCTTCCCCCGACTTTTATGCTCTTACCTCGCCGTGCTCCTGTCCCCCGGCGCGAGCAGCAGGCACAATCTCGATCAAACCAACATTTTTACCGGCAGTTTCAGGCGTCCGTGTATTAGCAACATGAAGAATCTAGTTCTCAGAAAGACCCGGCAGGCGACCGCCGTTTCACTCGCCCTCCTGCTCCTGCTCGGCTCGGTCAACGCCGGGATCACCATCGCCACCGGCGACGGCATCACCGCTTCCGGCGCGGACGGCATCAACTACACCGGCGCGAACGGCATCACCGCCTCTGGCGCGGACGGCGTGCTCTCCTTCAACGTCAACGGCATCACGGCCTCCGGCGCGGACGGTATCACCGCATCAGGCGCGGACGGCATCACGGCATCGGGCGCAGACGGCGTAGCTCACCCCAGCCCGAACAGCGTCGTCGCCGTCAAGCCGAGCGGCATCACCGCCTCGGGCGCGGACGGCATTACGGCCTCCGGCGCGGACGGCATCCTCATCTCGACCGCCGACGGCACGCAGCACCGCGCCGACTCCGTCGTCATCACCAACCCGAGCGGCATCACGATCTCGACCGCCGACGGCCTGACCGCTATCGGCGCGAACGGCATCACGGCTTCGGGCGCGGACGGCATCACGATCTCGACCGCCGACGGCATTACGGCCTCCGGCGCAGACGGCATCCTCATCTCGACCGCCGACGGCGCGATGCTCAGGGGCGCGGATGGGCGGTTTGCGTCCGTCTCGCCAAACGGCATCACGATCTCGAAAGTTGACGGCATCACGGCCTCCGGCGCGGACGGTGTCGGCATCAACGCTTCCGATGGCATCACCGTCTCCACCGCCAACAGCGTCTCGACGGCGAACAACACGGCGCGGCAGCAGGTCGGCTTGCAGAGCATTGACCCGGAACTCGCGCTCCTCCTGAATCAGGCGAACGAAGCCGCGGACGACAGCAACATCAACGCCGTCGTCGTCTATCACCAACTGCCCGCCGAGCGCGACTTTGCCGACCTGCAAAGTATCGGCATCCTCGGCGGCACGCGTTTCCACGTTCTGCCCGCCGTCTACATCTCGGCCAACCCGGATCAGATCATCGCCCTCTCGCGCCTCCCGAACGTGCGTTCCATCTATCGCAACCGCACGCTGCAACTGACGGCTGACCCGGCGCAAGGGCTAACGGGCGTCGGACGCGCGCAACGGGACGCCGACCTTGTGCGCAACAATGCGGGCGTGCCCCTGAGCGGGCGCGGCGTGACGGTCGCCGTGCTCGACACCGGGCTAGATGCGATGCACGACGACCTCGCCGGGCGCGTCGCACAGAACGTCAAACTCGCCGACATGCAGAGCGCGACGGTTGGTTTCAACTATCCGGTCAACGTCGAGAATTTGCCGAACACGGATCAGGTTTACGGTCACGGCACGTTTGTCGCGGGCGTCATCGGCGGGAGCGGCGCGCGGTCGGGAGGGCAGCACACGGGCGTCGCGCCGGGCGCGCGCATCGTCGGCATGAGCGCGGGCGATCTCAATCTCGTCTTCGTCTTAAACGGCCTCGACTACCTGTTGCAGCGCGGGGCGTCGCTCGGCGTGCGCGTCGTCAATTGCAGCTTCTCCGCCAACACTCTGTTCGACATCAACGACCCCGTGAACGTCGCCACGAAGATGCTCACGGAGAGGGGCGTCAACGTCGTCTTCTCGGCAGGCAACACGGGCGCGGGCTGGCACACTTTGAATCCTTACGCCGTCGCGCCGTGGGTCATTTCCGTCGGCGCGACCGACTTCCGTGGACGCCTCGCGGACTTCTCCTCGCGCGGCGCGTTCGCCAGCCAACTCTTCCGCCCGACGCTCGTCGCGCCGGGCGTGCGCGTCGTCAGCCTGCGTTCGAGCGGCGTGAGCCTGACGGGGGTTGAAGGCGTAGGCTTTAACGGCGACGCGGGGCTCGCGCCCGGCAACGTGCCGTTTTATACGACGGCGAGCGGCACGAGCTTTTCCGCGCCGCAGGTGGCCGGGACGATCGCCCTGATGCTCGAAGCGAACCCGAAACTCTCGCCCGCCGAAGTGCGCGACATCCTGCAACGCACGGCGACGCCGCTCTCCGCTTACTACGCGCACGAAGCCGGGGCGGGGCTGCTCAACACACACGCAGCCGTGTTGGAATCGGCCTTCCCGCAACGCAAGCTCGGCAACTTTCGCGCGACGCTCAATCGCGGGCAGGTGCGTTTCCTGAGCGACCCGCTGCGCGAGATTTCCGGCACGGTCAACCCCGGCGCGTCCGGGTTTGAAACCAACGTCGAGATTCCCGCCGGCGCGCTCATGGCCTCGATGCAGATCGGTTGGAGTTCGTTCAGCACGAACGACCTCGGCTTCGCCATGTACGATGCGAGCGGCAGGAAGCAGGCCGACAAGAACAACATCAACCTGCCCGGGCTGACGGGCAAGCGCGAGCGCGCCATCCTGGCCGCGCCGACGCCGGGGGCATGGCGCGTGACGGTGACTAACACGCTCGGCGGCCTCGCCGTCACGCCGCAGCAATTCTCCGGTGTGCTCGAAGTGGGGCGCGCGGAGTATGCGCCCGTCAAAGACCTCGACGCTCTCGGCGCGGTCGAGCGCGCAGCCGTCTATCAAAACATCCGCTCGTTCGTGATGTCGCCGACGGGGCAGAAGTTCCGCCCCGCGCAGGCCGTCACGCGAGGCGAACTGGCCGAGGCTCTGGTGCTCGGCGCACGCGTGCCGCAGTATGTGCCCGCCGAGGCGAGTTACCGTGATGTGCGGAGCGCGGCGGCGATGCTCTTTGTCGAGAGCGTGCAGCACGCGCCGCAGGGCGCGCTCTTCATGGACGTTGAGCGCGGCGGCTCGTTTGCGCCGAACGACGCGACGGCTCGTCTGACGGCGGCAATCGCGCTCGTCCGCGCCGCAGGGCTTCAAGCCGAAGCCGAATCGGCGCAAAGCCTGCCGCTGACGACGCTTCTGGACGCGGGGATGATCCCTTCAGCCCTGCGCGGCTACGTGCGCATCGCCATCTCGCGCGGGCTGCTCTCGACCAGCAACTCCAACTTCCGCCCGCAAGCCCCGCTCACGCGCCTCGAACTCGCGCAGGCGATGGTCGCCATGCAGAAGTTGCAGACGCAATAAGGCAGAGGAAAAGTTAGAAGTAAAAATAGTCGAGCGGGGCGCGGCCATCTTAAAGGCCGCGCCCCGCTCTCGTCTTCAACCCTCAATCTTTTCCCGTTAACGTCTTAACTCAAAACTTCATCCTCACTGCTTCACAAACAACTCCTCGGCGTTCCACAGCGAGAAGGGCGGGAGCGCGCTGGGGCGGTAGTTGCCGATGCGTGTGTTGGCGGCGACGGCGATGTGGCGCGTGACGATGGGGATGAGCGGGAGTTGCTCGGCCATCAATATCTGGATGTCGCGGAAGATGGCGCGGCGGCGTTCGCGGTCAACTTCGTGGGCTTGCCGCGTGGTCAGTTCGTCGAGGCGGGCTTCCCATTCGGTGGCAGGCTGCTCCTGTTTGGGATGCCAGAAGTGTTGCGGGCTGCCGCTGCGCAGCAGGTCTGTGTAGGAAGACGGGTCGGGTTCGGAGGCCGACGTGCCGAAGAGCACGGCCTCGTATTCGTAAGACTGGTTGACGCGCGCGGACAACTGCGCGTTCTCGACGGGCGCGACCTGCACGTTCATCCCCAGCTTCTTCAAATCCTCCTGAATCACAATCGCGCTTTTGACGCGCACCTCGTTCCCGGCGGGCGCGATGATCGTAAACTCGACGCGATTGCCTTTCGCGTCCGTCAATTCCGGCGCGGCCTCGGAGCCGCCGAAAGTGAAGCCCGCTTCGCGCAGCAGGGCGCGCGCCCGTTCCAGATCGTATGGGGTGCGCGGAACGTCGGCGGCCACCCACGCGCGGTTGCCGCTGGAGACGAAGTTGTAGAGCGGCGAGGCGAGTCCCTGCCAGGTGTTGGCGGCGATGGAGTCGCGGTCAATGGCGTGCGAGACGGCGCGGCGAAAACGCGCGTCGGCGAACCAGCTGAGTTTCACAGGGTCAACGATTGATTTGCCGTCGTCGCGCTTGCCGGGGTTGAGATTGAACCAGAGGTTGTCGGCATAGAGGCCGGGGCCGAGATCGTGCGCGCGGGCGTTGCCCTGCCCGCCGCGCAGGCTCGCGAAATCGGTCGGGCGCACGCGATCAATGATGTCGAGCGTGCCCTGTCCGAGCCGCGTGATCGCGTTGTTCTCGTCCCCCACGACTTCGATGACGAGGCGGTCGAGATAGGGCAGTTGATTGCCCGCCGCGTCGCGCTTCCAGTAGTGCGGGTTGCGCTTGAGGACGACGCGCTCGCCCGGCGTGCTCGATTCGACGGCGAACGCCCCGGCGGTGACGATGCCCGCCGCGTCGCTCGTCACGCCGTAGGAATTGTTGAACGCGTTCTTGTTGAGTTCCGCTTCGAGCACGCGACGCGGCAGCACGTTCAGGTTCGACATGTAGTTTTCCGGCACGGCAATGGCTTCGGCGAAACCGAGCCGGAGGCGGCGCGCGTCCCCGACCGTGATCTCGATGGGCTTGCCGCCGACGAGCATCGCGTCGCGGTAGATGGGCGAGGTGACGCGTTCGTCGTAGAGCGTGCGCAGCGTGAAGGCCACGTCGTCGGAGGTGAGCGGCTGGCCGTCGGAGAACTTCAAACCGTCGCGCAACGTGACTTCGACGCTCTTGCCGTCGTCGGAGAGATTCCAACTTTCGGCGAGCGCGGGCACGTAAGTTTGATCGTCGTGATTGAGTTCGACGAGGCGGCTGCCCGTCAGGAAGAAGGAGACGTAGATCGAAGGCTCGTCGGCGGCGAGAATGTAGTTGAAAGTCTTCGGCGGCGAAGTGATGCGATAGGTGAGCGAGCCGCCGCGCGCGCCGGTGACAGGCGCGGTCGGCAGTTTTCCTTCGCCGGGGTTCGAAGTGTTTGAAGCGGGCGGCGTCTGTTGGCACGCGCTCACCAGAAGGAGCGCGGCGACGAACAACAGGCTAACCAAAAATCGTCCTGACGATGCAGCTTTCATTTCAAAATACCGGTTTGTCTGAAGATTAAAAAGCGCGAGGCGTTTCGTGCGAACGTGCGCACGGGTGAGGCTATTCGATTCAAACATGTCTACACGCGGATGTCCAGAGCGATGCGCGCCCGACTCTTGCTCTCGCGCCGCGAATAGATGTTAAATCAACGCGCGATGAGTTCGGCTAACACCCTCCGCGGACGATCCGGGTTGCCAAAGTGCTGAAACTGATTCTCTCCAGAGCGTTGCAGGGCGTCATTGTGCTCCTTGTCGTCTCCGCGCTCACGTTTGCGCTTCTGGCGGCAGCGGGCGGCGACGCGCTCGGCGAACTGGCGGGCGAGGGCGGCGCGTCCGAAGCGACGCTCGGGGAGTTACGCCGCGTCTACGGTCTCGACCAGCCGCTCACGACGCGCTACGCCTACTGGCTCTCGAATCTCGCGCGCGGGCGGATGGGCGAATCCTTTTACTATCACGCGCCGGTGGCGACGATCATCTGGCCGCGCCTCTTGCGGACGCTCGCGCTGGCCGCCGCCGCACTCTTTTTAGCTCTCTCGTTCTCGCTCGTGCTCGGCGCGCTCGCCGCGCGACGACGTGGCAGCCTGTGGGATCGCGCGAGCGAACTCATCATCCTGCTCACGGCCTCGACGCCGCGCATCGTGCTCGCGCTCATCGCCCTCGCCATCGTCGCGCGCACCTCCTGGTTTCCCGTCGGCGGCGCGGGCGCGGAGACGTTGGCCGATTTCAGACCCTTGCGCATCCTGCCCCCGGCAATCGTGCTCGCCCTGCCGCTCGTCGCTCTGTTTTTGGCGCAGGCGCGCGAGGGCTTGAGCCACGCGCTCGCGCAGGACTTCGTGCAGGTGGCGCGCGCGAAAGGATTGACGGAACGCGCCGTCATCATGCGCCACGCCCTGCGCGATGCGTTGAACCCGCTGATCACGCTCTTCGGCTACGCGTCCGGCAGCGTTGTGAGCGGCTCGGTCATCGTCGAGACGGTGCTCGGCTGGTCTGGTCTGGGCGCGCTCAGCGTCAGCGCGGTGCGCCACCGCGACGTGCCGCTCCTGATGGGCGTCGTGATGATCACGGCGACGGCGGTGCTCGCGGGCAATCTGCTGGCCGACATCCTGCTGCGTCTCAACGACCCGCGCCTGCGCCCACGCCATACGCACGCGCCCACGCGCCGGAGCGGCAAACGCTCCCTCAACCTGCCCGCTTCCGGCGCGTAGAGGTTCGCATGACCGACACACAGCCGCCCCACGACGCCGACACTTTCGCCGCCCCGCCCCAGCCGCAGGATGCCTGGGAGCGCGCACATGCCGCGCCGCAAAGTTGGCGCGGGCGCGCTCGTCGCCGCATCGCCCGGCGTTGGAAGTTGATTGCCGGTCTCGGCATCGTCTCGACCTTCTACGTCGTCGCCGTGCTGGCGAACTTCATCGCGCCCTACGATGCGAGCGAGCAATCGAGACAGCAGCCCCTCGCGCCGCCGACGCCCATCCGTTTCAGAGACGCCGAAGGCCGCTGGCACGCGCGCCCTTTCGTCCACAAGCTGCGCCTCACCGATCCGCTCACGCGCACCTACAGCGAAGACACCTCCGCGCGCTATCCCCTCGCGCTCTTCACGCGCGGCCACTCGTACAAGCTCTTCGGCCTGTTCCCGACCGACCGGCATCTCTTCGGCATCGCACGCGACCCGCGCCCGGCGTTCGACCCATCGCAGCCGACCAACGCCTCGCGGGGCGCGAATTCTCCGGCGGCGGAGCGCGTCTACCTGCTCGGCACGGATGAATTCGGGCGCGACCGCTTCTCACGCTTGTTGATGGCGTCGCGTTTCTCGCTCGCGGTCGGGCCTCTGGGGACGCTGCTCGCCGGAGTGCTCGGAGTTTTTCTGGGCTGCGTGTCGGGCTACGCGGGGCGCAGGGTGGACGCGCTGTTGATGCGCGCCGCCGACGCGATGCTGGCCTTGCCCGATCTCGTCTTAATACTCGCCGCGCGCGCCGCCTTCCCGCTCGTGCTGCCGCCGACGCGCGCCGGGCTGCTGCTCGTCGCAATCTTCATCGCCATCGGGTGGGCGGAGATGGCGCGACTGGCGCGCGGGCTGGTGTTGGGGTTACGCGAGCGCGAGTTCGTGCTGGCCGCCGTGTCGCTCGGGCTGGCCGAGACGCGGATACTTTTTCGCCACATCCTGCCAAACGCCTCGCGCCCGCTCGTCGTGCAACTCTCGCTGATGCTGCCCGCGTTTCTGCTGGCCGAGACCGCGTTGTCGTTTCTCGGCGTCGGCGTGCAGGAACCGGCGGCGAGTTGGGGCAACATGCTCGTGACGGCGAGCAATCTCACGCTCCTCGGCCAGCAACCGCTCGTACTGCTCTCACCCGCCTTCGCCATCTTCCTCTTCGTGCTCGGCGTGCGACTCTTGAGCGACGGCCTCAGACGCGACGGCGACCTCCGCGCACGCTGAGACATCAGCCGCGCCTCTCCCGCACCACGCCATAATATTAAACGTCGGCCAACTTATCTCAGCGAGGGGCTATTACTCCCCTGAGTGTTGCCGTTTGCTTGCAATCACGCCTCTTCTATTGCGATTCGATTACATTTCGCATCCTCAAGTCTGTCTCAACCCAACCTCAAGTTTTGCTCAATAGCCCTCGCGTACCTTTGCAGCCATGAGGGAGACAACAACCCGCGCCAATCAATTTTTGACAGAGAGTTCAATTGGAGGCTGTTTTTGAAAATGAGAAAAATCCAGATTTTGTTTGCAGCAATCATCTTGTGCTTTGCGTTGAGCGTCCCGGCGCTGGCGGCTCGCGTCAGCCCCGCGCTCTCGTCGCAACTCGCTTCGCTCGCCGACACGTCGCAGGTCGGCACGGTTATCGTCGCCTTCAACACAAACGACGGCCTTAAAGACTCGCACCTCTCCGTGCTCAGCGCGCTCGGCATCACGCGCGCCATCACCTACCCGCGCCTCGGCATGGTTGCGATTCCGGCGGCCACCGCCGGTCAGGTGCGCGCGCTCGCCGCCAGCAGCGCGGTGCGCTCCGTCTGGGACAACGAGCGGATTCATTATTACGACTTGCAGGCGCGCACGCTGACGGGCGTCGAGCGCATCCGCACCAATCAAATCTTTCGCCAGCGCAACGACGGCTGGCCTGTCTCCGGCAAAGGCGACTTCTCCGTGCTCGTAATTGATTCCGGCGTGGACGCCACGCACGACGATCTCAAACTCGGCCAGACCGTCATCCAGAACGTTCAGGTCTTGACCAGCACCGACACCGTGCAGGAGGGCTTCACGCCCGTCACCGTCATCGAGAACGTGCCGAACACGGATCAGACCGTCGGTCACGGCACGCACTGCGCCGGGATCATCGGCGGCACGGGTCAGCGTTCCGGCGGCAAGTATGCGGGCGTCGCGCCGGGCACGAAGATCATCGGCGCGGGTCTGGGTGCGGGGCTGTTCGTCCTGAACGCCGTCGGCGCGTGGGAGTGGGCTTTGGCGAACCAGTTCAACTACAACATCAAGGTCGTCTCCAACTCTTACGGCAGCTTCGACACGTTCGACCCCGATAACCCGATCAACATCGCGAGCAAGTCAGCCTACGACCGCGGCATCACGGTCGTCTTCGCGGGCGCGAACTCCGGCCCCGGCAAGAACACCTATAACAAGTATGCGAAAGCGCCGTGGGTCATCGGCGTCGCGGCGGGCACGAAAGAGGGCGGCCTCGCCTCGTTCTCCTCGCGCGGTCTGCCCGCCGACGAGCGTTTCGGCAACAATGATCCCCTTGACGACTTCGACGCGCCGACCATCACCGCGCCGGGCACGGGTCGCGAGTTTGAATCGAACGCCGCGAAGTTTTCCGCCGCCTACGTCTCGACGCGCTCGACCTCGAACATCACGTCCAACGGCCTCGACGCCGACGCCGAACTCGCCCCCGGCGAGATTCCCTTCTACACGCAGATTTCCGGCACTTCGATGGCGACGCCCTACGTCGCCGGGGTGATCGCCCTGATGCTCGACGCCGACCCGACGCTCCAGCCCGACGAGATCAAACAGATCATCACCGAGACGGCCACGCGCATGCCCGGCTACGCGGATCACGAAGTCGGCGCGGGCTACATCAACGCCTACGCCGCCGTGGATAAAGTCTTCAACCGCACGCGCGCTTACAACGCCTTCAACCACCCGAACTTCAACGCGAAGTTCACCATCAGCATCCCGGCATCCGAACCGTTCCACATTGATTTCAACCCGGCGGCCTTGCCCGGTGCGGACTCGCCGAACGCGAAGAAGTTCACGGTGCGACCGGGGATGAGCGTGCTCGACGTGTACGGGCGCGTCGATACGGCGGCTGAGACGGGCGACGGCAATCTCGTCGGCCTCCTGCTCACCTCGCCCGACGGCACAACCTATTCGAGCGGCATCCAGAATCCGGTGATCGGCGCGAACAGCCGCGGGGTCATCGTCCAAAATCCGCTGCCTGGCGAGTGGGTGTTGGAAGTGCGCGGCGCGCGCGGCCTTGTCGCCGCGCCCGGCGTGAGCCTCCCGACCTCCGGCGCAGCCGCGCCCGGCCCTGTTGGCGGCATCATCTTGCAGAAGCTCTACACGCTCGCGCCCGTCCCCGACATACAGGGACACGCGCAGCAGGAATTGTTCGAGACGCTGCTCAAGAGCCGCCGCATAGACGCGCTCGCCGACGGCCTTTTCCACCCCGCAGCGGCGGTCACGCGCGAAGACTTCGCGCGCACGCTCATGCTGAACGCGCCCGTGCGCCAGACGGTGTTGGCCGCGTCCAGATACACCGACGTGTCCGGCGACCTCGTTGCGCTCGCCGAGTCTGTCACGACGAGCGGTTCGACCCTGCGCGACTGGAACTTCGCGCCCGCCGGTTTGATGTCCGCCAGCGGCACGACCTTCAACCCGACCGGCCTCGTCAGTCGCCTCGACCTCGCCGTCGCCTTCGTCCGTGGCCTCGGCCTCGACACGGAAGCGCGCGCGCTGGCGGGCACGAACGTCAAGTCCGGCGGCATCACGCTCTCGGACAACGCGCAGATTCCCACGGCCTTGCGCGGCTACGTTCAACTCGCCATTGATAAAGGCTTCCTCGAAGTTTACCCGGCGGAGATCAAACAGATCGCCCCCGGCCAGTTCGTCGCGCTGCCCGGCCCGCGCGTCGAACCCGCAGAGAGCTTTACGCGCGCCGCGCTCGCCGCGAAAGTCAGAGCCTTCGCGGAACGTTTCGCCGCCGGAAACTGACCCTTCTTGATTGAACCCGTGGCGTCGCCCGCTCAAACGACGCCACGGGCGTTTGACAACACCGTCTCGCCGACAAAACGAGAGCAAATTTTCAGAGAGTTCCGAATCTCAGGCAGCAGCTATCCAAACTTGATTAGGAGATAAACCGATGAGTTCACCGACCGCACCCGCCCGTAGAAAAGCCCGCAGGGTCAATAAAGTTTTCGTCGCCTTGTTCGCCCTCGCCGCGTTTGCCGCGCTCGCGTGCGCGATGTTCGTCAACCAGAGCACGCGCGCCGCCGCGTCGCCCGCCGACAAACTCGATTTGAACCAAACGCCTGTGCCTGACTTCAACGTCAATCTCGGCAAGTCAATCGTGCGCCTTCCCTCCGCGTCGCAGCTTCATGCGCTCGACGCGCTGAAGGCCAACCTCGGCGACGCCCAAGTGAGCGCGCGCTGGGACAAGA
>DASPJG010000545.1:0-2645 GCA_035628755.1 Pyrinomonadaceae bacterium | reverse complement strand
GCTTCGTCCGCCATGATCGGGATGAAGTTTAATTTAACACGGCGCGGCGGAGCGGGGCGAGTTTGACGCTTCGGGCGCGCGCTTGTTAGCCTTCCGAACACACGGGAGGACAACAGGGAAACATGAAACTCGTCGTTCTGGGGTCGGGCACTTCAGTCCCGCACCCCGCGCGCGCTTCGGCGGCGCACTGGCTGGAGACCGCTCAGGGCGGCACACTGCTGCTCGACATCAGCGCGGCTGCCGTCCACCGCATGGCGCAGGAAAACTTGGACTGGGTGAACCTCGACGCCATCTGGGTCAGCCACTTTCACCTCGACCACCTCGGCGGCCTCTTCCCTTTCCTCTTCGGCACGAAGCATGCTCCCGACACACGGGACAGGCGTAAGCCGCTGCACGTCTACGGCCCTCGCGGTTTGCGTAAACTCTTCCAGACGTTCGACGCGGCGGGCGGCTACGACCTGCTCAAGCAACCCTTCCCCATCGAAATCCGCGAGGTCGCGCCGCGCGCGAGTTTTGAAATTCTCCCGGGCTTGCGCGCCGAAACTTTCTCGACGCCGCACACCAGCGAGAGCCTCGCCGTGAAGTTGACCGACCACGACGACGCCTCGCTCGCCTTCACTTCCGACACGGGCTACACGGACGCGCTCGCCACCTTCGCCGCAGGCGTCTCCCTCTTTCTCATGGAGTGCTCCTTCTTCCGCGATAAGCCCGTTGAGCTTCATCTCGAACTCGGAGAAGCGATGCGGCTCGCCGAACGCTCCGGCGCGCGCCGCGTCATGCTCTCGCACCTCTACCCCGAGTGGGACGGCCTCGACCTCGTGGCCGAAGCGAAAAAATTGTGGAGCGGCGAAACCATCGAGGCGCGCGACGGGCTGCGTCTGGAAATATAAAGATTGTCCGTTGTCCGTGGTCAGTTGTTCGTGTTCGGCGAGCGGCGGGCTAAAGATGAACTCTCAGCTTATGCTAAAAGATAAACAACTGGCCACGGCAGCTAACCACGGACAACTGACCACGGACAATCCATGAAATCACGTCTAATCATCAATCCCGTCTCCGGCACCGACAGCGCGCCGGACTACTTGCAGACCATCAACACAACCTTGCGCGCCGCGCTGGGCGAGATGGACATCGTGATGACCGTCGGCGCAAACGATGCGGCGGAGGCGGCGGAGGCGGCGGCGCGCGAGGGCGTCTATGACCGTCTGTTTGTGGCGGGAGGCGATGGCACTCTGAACGAAGCGGTCAACGGCGTGGGGCGCGTGCCGGGCGCATTCGAGCGGATCACGTTCGGCCTCGTCCCGCTCGGCACGGGCAACGATTTCGCGAGCGCGCTCGGCCTGCCCGACGAGATCAAGGCGGCAATTGAGATTCTTCTCGCGGGGCGCACGGTGCTGGCCGACGTGGGCGCGTTGAACAGCCGCCGCTTCATCAACGTCTCGGCGGGCGGCTTCATCGCCGAAGTGTCGGATGCGGTCAACCCGCAACTCAAGACGGTGGCGGGCAAACTCGCCTATCTCGTCGGCGGCGCGCAGGTGCTTCTCGATTACGAACCCGTGCGCGCGTCTCTCAGCCTGACGGGAGATGATGGGCGCGTGGTCGAACGCACGCTCGACGTGCAGATGTTCGCCGTTTGCAACTCGCGCATGATCGGCGGCGGGCGTCTCATCGCGCCGCACGCCCTGATTGACGACGGCCTGCTCGACGTGTGCCTCGTCGAAGCGATGCCGACACTGGAATTCATCGGGCTGCTCACGAGCGTCGCGTCGGGCGAGCATCTCGCGGACGAGCGCGTCAGCTATTACCGCGCGCGCGCGCTCGAACTTCGTTTCGCGCGCACGATCAAAGTCAACACCGACGGCGAAGTGCTGGAAACAGACCACTGCCGCTACACGCTCGAACCGCGCGCCGCGCGCTTTCTCGCCGGAGACGCGCCGTTCGCGGAGCAGCCCGGCGAGGAAGCGCGCGGCGAGTAGTTTATGATTGAAGGGAGAGTTGGAAATATTGTTCAGCACCGCGAAGAAGCAGAATTCAAACCACAAGGCGCGGCTTCTGCTCCGCGCTTTTTACTGCCTGCTGCTCACCGCTTACTGCTCCGTGCTGCTCCCACCCGCCCGCGCGCAAATGACGACGGGAACGGGCGACCTCGCGGCAACACCGGCGGCAGCGACGACGGACGATGCGCGCCTGCTGGAAGTCGGTCGCGCTGACAAGTTGAACGAAGCTGCGCCGCGCGCCGAGCTTCCGCCGCAGATCAAGATCGTCAACTACAACATGCGCTGGCGCGGCGGCAAAGACCTGCGCGCGCTGGTCGAAGCGTTGCGGAGCGACGCAGTGATCGGCGGCGCGTTCCTGATCGGTTTGCAGGAAGCCGACCGCCACCGTGCGCGCAGCGGCAACGTCAACACCGCCAAATTTATCGCCGACGAACTCGGCATGCACTACGCGTGGGCTGCGCCGCCCCGCGCGAAAGACGACGAAGGGACGGAGGACGAAACCGGCGTCGCGCTGCTCAGCCTCTACCCGCTCACGGACGTGGAGCGGATCGTCTTGCCGCACGCAGGCCCCGGCGGTCGGAGGCGCGTCGCGCTCGGCGCGACCGTCCGGCTCGACCAGACGCGGCACTTGCGCGTCTATACCGTCCACGC
>DASPJG010000544.1:0-5266 GCA_035628755.1 Pyrinomonadaceae bacterium | reverse complement strand
GCCATCGTCGCGATACTGACGATCTATCACAACCTGCAATACCACCGCCTGATCTGGTTTCACAACCGGAAGTATGCAAGCGGCGGAGAGGCGCGCGCGCGGCATGGCGCGGCGGAAATAATCAGCCGAAGGCTACTTTATTACGTCGCCTTCGGCGTGCTCTTCGGCCTCTGGTATCAACTGCCGCGCCAGTACGTCTCACACACGAGCGGGCAAGGCGCGCTCGTCACCCAACTCGTCGCCGCCTTCTTCTGGGGCTACGCCTTCATACACTATTACCTCGACTCGAAAATCTGGCGCGTCCGCCGCGACCCTTCCGTCGGAAAAGCTCTGCGGATGGAATAGAAAAGCCGTAAATCGTGAATCGTCAATCGTGAATAGAGAAAACCTGCTTTCCTTCTATTCACGATTGACGATTCACGATTTACGGCTTTTGACGATTTACGGCTTTTTCTCGCACCAGTCGCGTGTGGCCGCGTGGCGGTAGTCGAAAAGTTTTTCGAGGCGTGGGATGATGAGGAACGGCGCGGCGAGTTGGCCGAAGATGCTGAACGGCGGTTCGTACTCGATGTGGTCTCTCAGGAGCGCGCCTCCAGCGTGCGGCTCGATGAGGTGGCGGTGACGCCAGAAGCGGAAAGGCCCTTTGATCTGCACGTCTTCAAACATGCGCGGCGGATCGTAAGCCGTATGGCGCGCGACCCAGCGCGCAGTAAACAGGCCGAGAATGCGTGTCTCGACGATGGCCTCAGAGCCGATTTCGGAAATCTTAGCCATCTGAATAACGCGCGAGGATTCCCACGGCGGCGTCAGCCGCGCGAGCGCGTCGGGCAGTTCGTGAAACGCGAAGACGCGCTCCGGCGAAGCGGCGATAACGCTTTCCCTCACGAACGTGCTGCGTCGTCGATCACTCATCCCGCGCTCCCTTTCCACTCCAACGCTACGCACAAAAAAGTCTTAAGTAAAAGGCTTCGCGCAATGCGGCGGAAACCTTTTTGATTTTCGCGCAGGTGGCGGGATTTTCCAATGGCGAGCAGGCGCGGGTTGCCGTCAGCTTGAAGCTGTAGAAATGAAATACGCCCACGCCGGTCGCTTGCGCGCGTACCGGCGTGGGCGTGTCTCCGCTTCATTTGTCGAAACGCTTCGTCACGCCTTACAGGCGGACAGAGGTTGTTGCTCCATGCCCATAGAATTTCCAGCTCGGCGCAGACGAGGCCGCGCGCGGTCGCGTCGGAGCGATGCGCTGTCAGCCCGCGACACACCAGTCCAGAACGGCCATCGCACTCGTCAACTTATGTCGTGCTTGCCGGAAGGCAAGGCTCTGTGCGCCGTCGAGCACCTCGTCGAGCACCTCCGCACCGCGCATCGCCGGTAAGTCGTGCAGGAAAATAGTTCCGCTCGGTTTCGATACCGCCGCCATCAGCTTCGGCGTTACCGCATAGGGCTTAAACCTCTCACGCCAGTTGAGGTCGGCTTTCGCCACTCCCATCGTCTCCCACCGGGTTGTGTAAACGACATCCACGCCTGTCGGCAACTTGTCGAGATGGTGCTGCTGCTCGATGATCGAACCGGACTGCCGGGTAAAGTCCTGCGTGCTTTCGAGCACCGTGTCCGGCAACCCGTAGCCTTCAGGCGTGATCAGTGTCAGACGCATCGCAGGCAGTTGGGCGACGGCGTAGGCTAGCGAGGCGGCGGTATTATTACCCTCGCCGATATAGAGGATATGAGTTTTTTCCAGATGGCCGAGGGCTTCGTGGATCGTTACCAGATCGGCAATCGCCTGCGTCGGGTGCTCGTTATCACTCATCGCGTTAACAATCGCCATCTCACCCTGCGCGGCAAATTCTTTCATCTCCGCCAGGCTTCCGTTGGTTCGAATAACCAGTGCATCAAGAAAGCCCGACAACACGCGCGCCGTATCACCGATTGACTCGCCGGTGACGACCTGTAGATCATTCGGCCCATAGGTCACGACTCCCGCTCCGAGCCGCATCGCCCCTACCGTAAAAGAGGTGCGCGTGCGGGTCGAAGAGCAGCGGAAGTAAATCCCGACCGCTTTCCCTTCGAGGCTGCGGGATTTCCGCTCTCGCCCGCGCGCGATCTCGATTGCCTGACTCAACAACTGAGAAAGATTCTCCGGGCCTAATTCCATGATGGATAGAACATGCCTCGCCTTCACTTAAATGTTCCTTTCGACTGACAAGTCTGATTTGACAAGCCCGTGGCTTCGGAGCCTTGAGAGTTTGCGGAAGCAAACGTGTAAGTTTAACGGTCGTAAAATTCGGGTGGTGGGAGGCGGCTTCAAAGGATGTGCGATTGGAGTTCCCGCGTTACGAGACGAAGCAGTAACGGCTGTTCCGTCTGCAAGAAGAAATGGTTGCCGGGAAGCATCCGCACGTTACAGGAGGCGGTGGTCTGCTCTTGCCACGCCTCAAGCTGCGGACGGGTCACGTGTGCATCCTGCAAACCTCCGAGCGCGGTGATCCGGCAATCAAGCGGCGCGTCCGGCTCATAACGATAAGTCTCAACCACCGAGAAATCGGCGCGCAGCAGCGGAATCATCAAGCGCATCAACTCCGGGTGGGCGAGAACTTCGGGAGGCGTGCCGTCGAGGCTACCTAACTCCTCGATGAATTCCGGCTCGGGCAGGTCGTGCATCGGGCGTTGCGAATCGCCCAACTGGGGAGCGCGCCTGCCGGAGACGAGCAGATGGACAGGCTGCGGGCTGCCGCGCCTGCGCAAGTTCCGCGCAAGTTCAAAACTGATCATGGCTCCCATGCTGTGGCCGAAAAAGGCGAAGGGTCTGTCGAGGTACGGGAGAATGTTTTCCGCCACGGCATCGGTCAGAGCCGTGAGGTCTGTGTAAGGAGTTTCCTTGAGCCGGTTGCTGCGTCCCGGTAGTTGCGCGGCGAACACCTCGATCTCGGGCGGGAGCGTAAAAGGCCAAGTCCTGTAAATCAATGCCCCGCCGCCCGCGAAAGGAAAACAGAACAGGCGAAGCTTGGCATGAGCATTCGGTTTGGGGCGCGCAAACCACGAAGCACTTGAAGATGTATCTTTCACGATTTTAGTTTCGGCGAAAGATTCGCCCGAGACCTCTTAGGAAGTTGTTGAGAATGATTTGACGAACCCGAACTGCGGGAATTTATACATGCCCCGACGGGCGCGCGACGCGCTCCGGGCATCTCTCCGGCCTGCTCTCTCTCTCAGCGCGGGCTTTAGTTTCTCTCGAAATCGCTCGCTACAACCTCCGCCGGGTTGATGCGACACGTCTTCATTTCAAATTCTTCGAGCAGCTTGCCGCCCGATTCCACTCTGATATGGTGCGGCAGGACGAGGCCGCTCTCGGCGCGATAATCGGAGAAGCGCACCTCAAGTTCGGTGTCGAAGTTTTGCGCCCCCCGTTCCGCGGCCTGCGGGTCGACGGTGATCATCGGCGGTCTCCCGCGATAGCTCATTGCCAGCGGCAGGTAGGTTTTCGGGTCTAAAAAAACGCGCGCCGCGAGATCATCCGCGCCTCTCATGTCGAGCATGAAGGCGTCGGCGTGAGACGCTCCCGCGCGTCCGGCGTAGCTGAACTGCACGGAGGACGGCGCGGGCGCGGCGAGAAACTTCGCCAGCAGGTGCATGGCGAACTCGGCGCGCATCTGCCTTCGCGCGTTGGGTGAGAGAGGACGGGCGTGTGCGCCGAGTTGATCCAGATTCAGTTCGAGGCCGCTCGTCTTGATGCCGGTTCCGCTCCAACCCCCATCCTTATTGAGCATCTGCGTGAGATTGATCTGCGTGCCTTTGGACACTTCCGCCCTCTCAACTTTTTTGTACTTGTCGGGCGACAAAAAGCTGATCTCGTAAGTGCCTGAGCGATCCTGATCGGGGAACACGCGGCGAAGCGTGCCGGAGAGAGAGAGGCTGTTCACTGTTCGCAGCCGTTCCGCGCCGCCGAGCGCATCGGCGGCCTTCGCCAGCAGTTCCTGAACCTGTGGCGCGCCGTTGTTGTTGTCGTCGTTAGATGGTTTGTTCTGGGTCAGCATTTGTGTTGTTAATACCAAGACGAGGATTGCTGCGAGCGCGAATATCCTTTGCATCACTTTCACCCTTCTGTTGAAGCAAGTTGCCGGTTGCCGGAAACGCCGATAGAGAAAAGTCGCGGTCTCATCGGCGCGCGCGGCGTGCTCGCGGCGGTAATTTAATCATGGTGCAGAGCCTGCATCGGGTCTAGCTTCATCGCCCTGCGACCGGGAAGGTAGCAGGCGATCAAGGCGGCTATGCACAGCAGCGAGGCGCAGCCGAGATAGATGACTGGGTCGGTGACGCTGATCTCGAATACGAGGCTGGACAGGTAGCGGCTCAGACCCAGAGCCACCGCAAAGCCTATGCCCACGCCGATCAAGGCGAGGAGCATTCCCTGTCCCACGATCAGCTTGAGTATATGACGCGGCTGCGCTCCGAGAGCCATGCGCAAGCCCAGTTCATGCGTGCGCTCGGTGACCGTGTAGGAGATGACGCCGTAGATGCCGATCAACGCCAGCAGCAAAGCGATGATGCCGAACGTTCCCAGCAACACCATGTTCAGACGCCTCTGCGAGAGTTTCTCGGCGAGGACTTCTTCCATCGTAATGGGCGTGCCGATTGGCTGATCCTTATCTATCGCCATCACCTCGCGCTGGATGATGTTCCCCAGACTCTTCGGGTCGGAGGATGAGCGCAAAACGATGGTGAAGGCCGGCCACGGCTGTTGCTGGTAAGGCACGTAAACTCCGGGCGTGACCACATCGTCAATCCCCGCTTCCTTCACGTCCCCGACGACGCCGACGATCTCGCTCGGCTGCTTCGCGCCGCCTATCGTCACGCGTTTGCCGAGCGGGCTTTCCTGTCCCCAGAATTTCCGCCCCAACGACTCGCTGACGATGGCTACGGACGGAGACGTGCCCGTGTCGCGTTCGTTGAACGGGCGTCCCTGCCGCAGAGGAATCCCCATCACGTTGAGGTAGTCCGGGCTGACGATGCGCTGGCTGACGTAAACTTCCTGACCCGCAGGCGGAATCGGCTGCCCTTCGGCCTCGATGGTAATGGACATGCTGCCCGTGAGAGGAAGAATGTTCACCGTCGCCACCGATTCGACCCCCGCCGAATTCTTCAACCGCTCCATCAAATCGCGATGAAAGCTGATGAACTGTTCGGGCTTGGCATCCTTGTCTCTGGCGAGAAACACCTCGGACGTTAAGACGTTTTGCGGGTTAAAGCCCATGTCCACCGAGAGCACGCGGCT
>DASPJG010000543.1:0-7666 GCA_035628755.1 Pyrinomonadaceae bacterium | reverse complement strand
GCGTTGATCCGTCCCGACTTGCACGCTCCGACCAGCGCGTCCACGACGCGTTCGTCATAGCGCGTGCCGACGTAGGTCTTGATGAGTGCGAGCGCGGTGTCGAGTTCCATCGCTTTCTGGTACGGGCGGTCGGTCGTCATGGCGTCGAAGGTGTCCGCGACGGAGACGATGCGCGCCTGCATCGGAATCTCGTCGCCGCGCAAGCCCTGCGGGTAGCCCTCGCCGTTGATCATCTCGTGGTGCATGTACATGCCGGGGAGAAACTCGCGCATCGCCGGAATGTGCGACATGATCTTGAACCCCTTTTGCGGGTGCGTCTTCATGATCTCGAACTCTTCTTGCGTGAGCTTCGCGGGCTTCTTCAAGACCTTGTCGTCAATCCCGATCTTGCCGACATCATGCAGGAGCGCGCTGATGCGCAGGGCTTCGATCTCATTATCCGGCAGACCCAGATGCTCGGCGATAGCGATGGAGAAACGCGCGACCCGCTCCGAGTGGCCGCGCGTGTAGCGATCTTTGCCGTCAATCGCGGCGGCGAGAGCTTTGACCGTGCCGACGAACAACTGGCGGTTCTCTTCCGCCGCCCGCCGCAAATCTTCGATGTACTGTTCGAGATGATCGGTCATCGTGTTGAACGACGTGCCGAGTTCGCCGAGTTCGGTGCGGCTGCGCACCTGTATGCGCTGCGCGAAGTTGCCGGAGGCGATGCGACCGGCGGCGGCGGCCAGATCGCGCACGGGCTGCGTGAGTTGTTTGGCGAAGAGGAAACCGGCGAGGAGCGCGAAGGTGGCGGCGAGCAGGCTGATGAGAAACGTCTGCTTGCGCATGTCCGTCACGGAGCGCAGCGCGGCGCGCTCGTCCTGAATCGCAATGACGCCGAGGCGCGCGCCCGCGTCGAGTTGGGCGGTGGCGTATGCGCCGAGCATGGCGAGCCGCCGCCCGTCGCGTTCCACGGTGAAGGGTTCGAGCAGCGATTGCACCTGCGTGCCCGTGTCCATCCAGTTCTGCACGATCTTGAGATCAACCATCGAACGCTCGGTATAGGCGACACGCTTGTCCGGGTGCGCCACGGCGCGACCCGTGGCGTCTACGACGAAGATGACGGGCAAGCCCTGTTCGAGCAGTTCGCTCTCGCTCTTGGAAGTAGGCTGCTGCACCGCCGCGAAGACCTCGTTGAAAGAGATGACGGCGGCGACCGCCGCCACCACCTCTTCGCCGTCCGCGCCGCCCATGACGGGCGCGGCAATCGTCAAACTCATCTCCTGACTCGAACGAATCAACTGCGGGCGCGTGACGATGATGCCGCGCCCGTTCATCCGTGCGAGCACTTCGCCGACGCGCTCATTGAGTTCATCGCGGCCAATAGCATCAGGCTTGTAGGCCACATGCGGGAGGCTTCCGACGGGCAGGATGGCGAGCGCGAGCAGGTTCGGGTCGCCCACGACGGACTTTTGCAGGCGCGCGTCGCTCCCCTCGTCGCCGAGCACGCGGACGCCGCCCGCGAGTTCGAAGGCATGGGCGAGTCCCGTCACCACGTCGCGGTAGCGTTGGCCGTAGAGTTCGATCTGGCGCGCCTTGTCCTGTACGAGTTGCGCCTGATAGCGGCCTTCGACGGAACGCAGTTCGTCCGCGCTGCGATTCGAGAGCATCCAACCCGCGAGGCCGAGCGGGACGAGGCCGACGACCAGCAGAGTGCCAAGCACGATGTAGAGCAGGCGCACGCGCCGGAAACGTTCAAACATGAAGGTTGCGTAGTCGAGAGACTGAAATCGGGCGATGTAGTTTTAGGAGAGGAAGAAACTTAGTGCGGGACAAGCAAACGAAATTTGGGGCGGCCTGCGCCGCGACACGCCAAAGGCCAATTTCATAGTACGAAGTTGAGCGGAGCGGTGTCAACGTTTAACTTACAGGGCGAAACCGCCGCCGCGTCCACTCATCGAGTAATATTTTCGGCCAATGGAGCGGATATTGCGTCTAAAGAGTTGAGTGCGCTGGTTTCGCGCGTCAGAGCAGGGCGGCGGGCGCAAGTCCTGCCGGAAGATAACGATCATGGAGACGGCTGAAACGAGCGACGAACAGATCGTGGAGCGTGCGCTCAAGGGCGACGCGGATGCGTTCGGCGAGATCGTGCGTCGCTGGGAGCGGCGCATCTACGCGCTCGCCTACGGCATTCTTGGCCGCGAAGAGGAGGCGCGCGACGCGACGCAGGAGACCTTCATCGCCGCCTTTCGCAACCTGAGCGGATTTCGCGGCGAGGCGAAAGTCTCTTCGTGGCTGCACCGCATCGCCGTCAACCAGTGCATCACACGCCAGCGACGCGCGCGCACGCGTGCCGAGCATTCGCTGGAAGCCGAGACGGAGGCGGGCGAAGAGAGGTTTGCCGCGCCCGCCGAATGTTCGCCCGCGCGTCAGGCCGAAGGGCGCGAGCGCAGCGAAGCCGTCAGGCGCGCGGTGCTGGCTCTGCCGCCGGAGTTGCGCGTGGTGATCGTGTTGAAGGAATTCGAGGAGTTGACGTTTCAGGAGATCGCCGACGCGCTCGACGTGCCCCTGAGCACGGTCAAGAGCCGCCTCTACACCGCGCTCAGGCAACTGCGCCTGCGGCTCGAAAAATACGGCGCACAGGCGGCGCGCGTGTGAACCGGAGCAAGGAAGATCAAGTTATGGACGAAACGACGAAGACCAACAACTGCGAACGCGCCGGAGACCTCGTCGCCTATTTTTATGGCGAAGCGAATCGCGCCGAGCGCGAGAGTTTCGACGCGCACCTTGCGAGTTGCGGCGCGTGCCGCGACGAACTCGCCGCGTTCGCCGGAGTGCGCGAAGCCGTCGGCCACTGGCGCGCGGAGATTCTAAACAGTGCGCCCGCGCCGTCTGTGGCCGACGCGGTCGCATTGGAAGCGCGGCCTGAGACCGTGAGTGCCGTCGCCTTGCCGCGACGCTCCGCACGCGCCGCCCTCCGCGAATTCTTCGCGCTCTCGCCGTTGTGGCTGCGCGCGGGCGTGGCCGCCGCCGCGCTTGTCGCCTGCGCGCTCGTCGCGCTCGCCGCGGTCAACGCGGAGGTTCGCTGGGACGGCGGCGGTCTGGCCTTCAGCACGCGCCTCTGGCGAAGCGAGACGAAGGCCGCGCCTCCGGCGCAAGCTTCCGCGCCCGCCGGAAAAGTTTATACGCAGGCGGATTTGGATAAACTCGTCGCCGAGCGCGACGCCGTCCTGCGCGAACTCGAAGACACGCGCGCCCAGTTGGACGACAGCCGCGAAGCAAATCTCATCGCGGCGGTCGAGACGCTTGAACCCGTCTCTGCGTCCGGCGCGGTCTCGACGCCCGGCCATGCCGGTCGTTCGCGTCGCGCATCGCCCGCGCCCGCCACGCCACCGAGACGGCTGCGCGACGAGAGAGATGAAGAAGACGTGCCGCGCCTCTACGATCTGTTGACCGAGGCGAATTAAAACGCACCGGCGAAGGACGCGCCGCGATACGACACCACGCGCCGCCGTGAAAGAATGAAGAGTTCAACGAGACATTGAGCATGCCCAAGTTTGCTTTTGCCACGCCCGCCATCCTGCTCGCGCTGTTTTTGTCGGCGGGCGTCGCCGCCGTTGACGTGCGTGCGCAGGATGAGGACGCGCCCGCGCGGAGGTCGGGGGCGCGGCGTGAGTTGAACGCACGTCGGCGCGGCGCGAACGTGGCCGGTCTGCTCCGTGTCCTGAATCTGACAGCCGAACAGCGTGAGCGGATCGCCGCGATCCGGCTTGAGACCGAACCGCAGAGCCGCTTGCTTGGCGCGCGTCTCCGCGAAGCCCGCCGCGCGCTCGATGAAGCCATCTATGCCGCCCACCCCGACGAGAGCGTCATCGAAGAACGCGTGCGCGAGGTCGGCGCAGCACAGTCCGCCGTCGTGCGCCTGCGCTCGCTCACGGAACTCAGAATCCGGCGCGTCCTCTCGCCCGAACAACTCGACGCCTTCCGCCGCCTCCAACAACGCCAACCCCGCGCCCGCCGCCCGCGCAGGAATCAATTTCCCCGGCAGCGACGCGACCTGCCCGGCGATGCGCCCGCACGCTTCGGAAACAACATCGAACGTCGCAAACAGGAGTTGCAACAGCAGCCGCAACGCCAGCCGCGCGAACAGAACGCGCCGTCGTCGTCGCCGCCAGCAGCCCCGCGTGTGCGACGCCCCGCTCCGGCGCGCGACAGGAGACCTTAAGCGGCGGGGCGAAAGAGGCAAAAGGCGCAGGGCGAAAGTGAAAACGGGAAGCATCCTTCCCTTCTCTCTGTCGCCCCGCGCCTTTCCACTTCATGTTCGCTTGACGCCTTGCCCAGTTATTGCGCATCATTGGCTTGCTCGATCATGCACGTCTCGCTAGGTCTGTCTGCGCGCCCTTTATCAACAGTCATGCACAGAGAGTGTCGGTGGTCGCGGTTCGCGGATCATTCTCGGAGGCGCGCCGTCGCGGCAGGCGATCCCGGCATACGGGCGCATTTGCGAAGTTCTAAAGTTCACGCATGAACATTGCCCTACGTTCCCTGCTGGAAGTTCAGGAGACGAGTCTGCTGGTGGCGCGCGCCGCCCGCAGGCTCTTCCGCCGTCCCACCTATTTCAACGAGATGATCGCGCAGATGGACGTGATCGGCGTCGGCTCGCTGACGATCATCATCCTCACCGGCTTCTTCACCGGCGGCGTGCTCACCCTGCAAACTTTCCCTACGCTCAAATACTACGGCGCGCAGGATCAGACCGGCTATCTCGTCGCGCTTTCGCTCGTGCGCGAACTCGGCCCCGTCCTGACCGCTCTGATGGTGACGGGGCGCGTCGGCTCGGCCATCTCCGCCGAACTCGGCTCGATGGTCGTCTCGCAACAAATTGACGCTATGCGCGCGCTCGGCACAGACCCGGTGCGCAAACTCGTCGCCCCGCGCCTCGTCGCGCTCTTTATCACGTTGCCGTTGCTGACCGTCGCCGCCGACGTGGTCGGCATCATCGGCGGCGGCACGGTGGCGACCACGCTCTACGGGCAATCAGCCGGGACGTTCATCAGTTCGGTGCGCTACGGCATCACCTTCGACGACATGATCGGCGGCGTCATCAAGCCGCTGGTGTTCGCGCTCATCCTCGGCAGCATCTCCTGCTACAAGGGCTTGAGCACGGAGGGCGGCACGGTCGGCGTCGGACGCTCGACCACTTCGGCGGTCGTCACGTCGTCCATCGTCGTCATCATCGCCGACTTCTTTCTTGCCAAGGCGTTACAGGTTATTCTGGACATGCCCGGCACTTGAGTTTTACGCTCTTAATCGTATGGCCTCAACCGACATCGAAGTTTCCTACGCCGCCGACGCGCCCGCGCCAGACAACCGCGTCAGCGCAGCGGCGGCGGAGTCCACTTTCGCGGCGGAGAACGACAGCGAGCGCGTCATCCCCGCCATCGAGTTTCGCGACGTGCATCTCTCTTTCGACGACCGCAAGGTGCTCGACGGCCTCAGTTTCACGGTGGCGAAGGGCGAGACCAAGATCATCCTCGGCGGTTCGGGGTGCGGCAAATCCACCACCATCAAACTCGTGCTCGGCCTGCTCAAACCCGACTCCGGGCGGATTCTCGTCAACGGCGAAGACATCACCGATTACACCGAGGCCGAGATGATGCGCGTGCGCAAAAATTTCGGCATGGTCTTTCAGGAGGGCGCGCTCTTCGATTCACTCTCCGTCTACGAAAACGTCGCCTACCGCCTGCACGAACAGGGCATCCCCGAAGACGAGGTGGAACAGGAAGTGCGCCGCATGCTCCGTTTCGTCAATCTCGAAGATGCGATTGACAAGATGCCCGCGGAACTGTCGGGCGGCATGCGCCGTCGCGTCGGCATCGCGCGCGCGCTCGTCGGCGGCCCGACCATCGTCATGTTCGACGAGCCGACCGCCGGGCTCGACCCGCCGACCGCGCGCACCATCTGCGAACTCGCCATCAAACTGCGCGACCTCGAAGATGTCTCCTCGATCTTCGTCACGCACGAGATGAACAACGTCGAATATCTCTCGCGCGAGTTCGCGGCGGTGAACGAGGCGGGCGAAGTTATCTTCGAGCAGGAAGGCGAGCGTCTCTGCCTCATCAACACAAAATTGTTGATGATGAAGGAAGGCCACATCATCTTCAGCGGCACGGACGAGATGCTCAAGAGAACCGAAGACCCGTACATCAAGAAATTCTTGCGCGGACATTGAAAGGACAAGGATGAGGGGTGAAGGATCGGGGATGAAGAAAACCAGAGCCAGCCAACCGGCCTGAATGTTTTCCTATTTCGTCCCTGATCCCTGCCCCGTCATCCGTCACAGCTTATGCCTTCGACCAAAAAGACCATCGGTTTTCGCGAGTTGCGCGTCGGCCTCTTCGTCATCATCGCCATCGCGGTCTTAATCTTCCTGATTCTGCAAGCGTCGGGCGACATCTCGTTTGCGCGCAAGATTCGTCTGAAGGCGCAGTTCTTAACGGCGGAGGGTCTGCGCCCCGGCGGCGAGGTGCGGCTCGCGGGTGTGCGCATCGGCAAGGTTGACGACGTGCGCCTGTTGCCGCCGAGCGACAACCCGAACGCGCCGAAGGTCGAGGCCGTCCTTGCGCTCGACAGCAGAGTTGACGGCAAGTCCGTCACCGATCTCGTCCGTACTGACTCGAAAGCCCAACTCGCGACGCCCAGCCTTTTGGGCAGCGACCGCATCATCAACATCACGCCCGGCACGTCGCTCGGCAACCCCGTGCAGGAAGGCCAGACCCTCCCCACCACGACCGAGGGCGGCATGGCGCAACTCACCGAGTCCGGCAACGAACTCGTCGGCCAACTCAACCAGCTCTCGCAGCAGGTCACAGACATCACCCGCAAGATCAACGAAGGCCAGGGCACGCTCGGACGCTTCGTCAACGACGAAGCGTTCTACGACAACCTCAACGTCACCATCCGCGAGACACAGGGCATCATGCGCCAACTGCGCAGCGGCGACGGCACGGCTGGCAAACTCATCAACGACCCCACGCTCTACAACAACATCAACGCCGTCAGCGCCCAACTCCAGGCCATCTCCGAAGACCTTCGCGCCGGGCGCGGCACCGCCGGCAAACTTCTCACTGACGAAGCTCTCTACAACGACGCCCGCGCCACCATCGCGCGTCTCAACACCTCCGTCGAAGAAGTCAACAAGATCACCACCGACATCCGCGCCGGGCGCGGCACAGCCGGCAAGCTTCTCACCGACGAAGCCCTCTACAACGACGCCCGCGCCGCCATCGCCCGCTTCAACACCTCCGCCGAACGCATAGACAACATCATCACCGGCATCCAACGCGGCGAAGGCACCGCCGGCAAACTCCTCACCGACGAAGCCCTCTACAACAACGTCAACCAACTCTCCTCAGAATCCGTCAAACTCCTCTACGATTTCCGCCAGAATCCCAAGAAGTACCTAACGATTAAATTTTCCATCTTCTAGCGCGCTTGATGTTGTCCCTGGAAAATTAAGTTGTACCCTGAGGTAATTAAGTTGTTCCCTAGAGCGGTTTTCAGTTGGCTGTAAAACTCGAAGAGAGTAGATTCACAACATGAAAGCCTACTCTCCTGACCTCTGCGCCAAGATCGTGCGAGCGTACGACGAGGGCGCAGGCTCGCAACGTCAACTCGCCCGCCAGTT